>CATKEA010000236.1 GCA_949746915.1 uncultured Bacilli bacterium | reverse complement strand
GTCAATTTATTACCCCAGCAACCATATGCATAAACAGTCGCATGATTATTTACTAAATCAATAAGCTTTTCTTTCAATTCAATGTTATTCATCTTCTAACATCTCCTCATTAGCAACTTCTTCTGAATCTGCTACTACTTCTATTTCTTCTTCCATTTCTAATCTTCCTTTCCTATTTGCTTCATTAATTGATTTCCTAGAACAGTAACCCCAGCTACTAAAATACCCTGATTTACGTTGTTTATCACAGTATCTCCACCCATTAAAACAGAAAAAATAATACCTATTGTCAAAATAATAATAGGTATAAATTTATCTTTAATATATTCAGTTCTTTTTATAAACTCACCTATTATGTATAAAACTGGCACTAATACTAGTCTGTTTTCTAAAATATAATTTAAAATTTCCATTTTTTACCTTCTTTCTTTTAGAATTTCTACATTCTTATCTGTTTCTTTAACTTCCTTTATCAACTCATCAATCTTATCTTCTAATTTATGTGAGTTATCTGTATAGTTTTTGATAGTTACAGAATTCATTTTAATTACTTCTGTGTTGTTATCTATTACTTTTGAATTGTTGTCTATTGTAGCCTTTAAAAGATCCATCATAGCGTCATGATCTTGCATTCTTTTTAGTTTCAAATCTAGAAACTTAGGAATATATTTATAACCTATCCACAAAAAGAAAGCTACAATACAAGCATATATTCCTATGTCCTGAAAAACTTTTACTATTTCTTCCATATCATTCGGCACCTACCTTTTCTAAATTTTCTATTCTCTTCTCAAGCTTCTTTATATACTCTTGTTGCTCCTGAATTGCTTTTGATAAAATTGGGATTATGTAACTGGTAGAAGGTTGTTTTAATTTGTCTTCCCCAACTTCAAAAATCAGTTGTTTATCTATTTCTTGCAATTCATCTGCTACATATCCTATTTTTACTAATTCATTAGCATTATTATATTTAAACTCTCTATGTTTCATCTGCATTATAATATCTAATGCTTTTATTTTAGTATCTTCTATTGAGTTTTTTAAACGTTTATCAGATGGCCAAATATCCCATCCCCAATCTCCAATGCCATCAATTGGACTAGTTAATGTACAAGCTAGATATTTTTTTGTACTACTTTGATAAAGACCCCAGTGAGCAACGTTAGCACTAAAGGTGGCGTGCATAGTCCCTGCCATATTATAAAAACTGTTTGAAACCATATTGCCAGTTGCAACAAAATTTCCATTTGTGCCTAAATACGCTTGTCCTGTAGCATTATACATTCCATTAGGTCTTAAAATTATTGTTCCATTTCCAGCATCATCACACGCAAGTAACGTATTATTATACTTATCGTGCCTTACGATAGCTTGTTCATTAGAATAAATATTTGTTGTTTCAGGTAGATATATACTATTACCAATATGCAAATTTTTATTAGCATCTAAAGTAAGCATATTTTTTATAATAGTTTCAAAATCTTTTTCAGTATCACCTACAACAATATTTTTGTTTATTATTAATTTAGTCCCATCCTCTGATTCTTCAAAACTTTTAATTCCCCAATGTTCTAAAAAATGTTCGAAAGTTCCTCGAATTGGTATAGCTTTTGATATACTACTATAAATAGTTAATGTATCTATTTCATCAGCTACTACAAATTCAAAATCGTAAGCTTCCTTATAATCGAAGTTTTCGCCTAAAGATGTATCTAAACTATATGTATTATTTTCACTGATTGTAGGTGTCGAAGTTGTATATTCTTCTGAAAAATTAGTATCTGTCTTTTTTTTAAATCTAAACTTTAAATTTAAAGTATTATCTTCTAGCCCAAAATTGTCATTAAAAAAGTTCCCATCAAGTTTTACGTTAATTTGGGAACCAGTCGTTTCAGGACGATAAATTTCTGTATTTAAAGTTAATTTTACATAAGGTACTATATCAACAGTTTTTTCTATTGTATTTGAATACTTTCTTGAATCTGTTGTCGTGCCCTTAAAATTATTTGATTCTATCTTTTCAAAAGTATACTCTGTAGCATTTACTGAAGTATTACTACAAGTAATTGTATTTGTACTAATAGTAGCTGCATTTTTGGCACTTGATGTTAATGTAACTTTAGCATTTGATACAAACTTTATTAATTTAGAACTATCACCAGTCAAAGCAATAGATTTTTCGTTTGTATCAACAACAGTCATATCAATACTGGGCGTACACTTTACCTGATTAGCGTATGCAGTAAACTGACACGTTTTTTGGCCTATATAAGTACCACTATTGTAAGTGTTGCAAATTATTGTACCTATCCCATATTGTGCATTTGGAATCTGTTCATATAATTTTTCTGGTAGCTCCCAAGAATAAGAATTTTTAATGTTACTAGCAATTAAAATATTTTTCAAACTTCCAAAAGAATAATAAAGATTATGTGTAAATTGGCTACTAGGAGCATTTATATTAATTACTATATTTTCTTCAATATTTGCACTTGTAGCACTAGGTGTTGATGCTCTAGGATAGGTATTTGTATATACTGTTGCAACATTTTCACAAGAATGCAAACCATTCCAATTGGTAACAACCGAATAGGTTATATTCTGAACACCTTGCCCAGTAGTTTGATTATGTGAAATGACAATATCCAAATGTCCCATATACCGAGTTTGTCCCCATGAAATCGAGGTATACGAATTTTCTAGTTGAGCACCATTAATATACCCATGAGCTGCACTACCTGAACCACTTGTTTTAGTAGACTTCCAGTCTAAATATACTCTAATTGTAGTTGTAAGATTAGTTTCATTCATATCTAGTACTTGAAAGTTTGCAGAAATATAACAACCATTAGGGCTTGGTTTTTCAGCAAACCATTTTTCTGGTAAAACATAATAATTAGTTTGTCCGCTTGCATCAGTTTTGCTTAGTGCCATACCTGCTACATAATTTATTCTTGCCATGCTATCACTCTCCTACCCAATACTCACAAAGTCCAACGGAAGTGCTGTCACTCATAGCAATTCCTTTTTCACGTCTAATTGGCTTTTGAGTTAAATATGCTCTTACTGTTACATTCTCTGCGTTAACACCGTTTGAACGTACACTCAACATGTTTGTCTCAGTAGCTTTTCCTTTATCCCTTGTAACATCAAATCCATCCCAATCCAACTTTGAAGACATCTGTTCACCTGTCTTTTCCATCGACAACCCATTCTCATCAAATGTACTAGAAGTTGTAACCACTTTAGAAACACCATTTTCAAGTGTTTCATTTATCACATTTATTCGTTGCTCCGTTGATGTTATTAAATTTTCTACACTGTTTTTTATTTGTACTATACTTTGATCTAAATCTTTATCATGTTTATCTACTTCTTCTTTACTATAATAATTATTGTTTAAATTAATATCTGTATTAGAAACACGTGTAACTAGTTCATCATATCCTTCAATCATATTAGTTTGAATCTTCCCAGATAAAATAAAATTTGCATTAATTCTTCCCTCTTGATCTATAGCTGTTTCAAAAGGACCTTCATACCCATTTGATGAAAAGGCAAATCCTCCCAAACCCCATCTCCAAACATTTTTTGCTTCAGATTTAGGAATTTTATCTAATATCAAAATCTCATTATCATCTATATAAATAATTCCATTTTTATTTAGCATATTTATTTTATTAGTCTGCTCTTGAATTAATTTCCCTTGACTTGTGATGATTTCAAACTGATTATTAATACTTTGTTTAATAGTATTAAATTTCATTTTTACATCTCTTACAAAATTTCCAAAAACAATAGAATTCATCTTCTTGGCCACATGATCGTATGTATACTCTTGCACTTCAATTTTAATATCTACTAAAGGATGTTTAATAATTACTTTGTCACCAATTTCCAAATCTTGATTAATATCAGAAGTTACTTCATAAGAAATTTTAGGATACTTATTTTCTTCTAGATATTTCATTGCATTTGTTTTTAATTCAAATAATAAATTTTCCTCTGTTTGATCTTCAAAATCTAAATCTGTGTTAAATTGTACTGTTTTTGTGTATGGGATATCATACTGAACATCAGAATCCAAAAATTTTTCCTGTAACATTATTCCATTTTGACCAACCGGATATATTCTTGTAACCACATTCGACCAATCTTCAAAAATTTGCATACCTTGTAATTTTTGAGAATAAGCAATAATTATATTTGTATCTTGACCGATATTTTGTTTCAAATAAACATTCCAATTATCAAACTGAAAATATCCATTATATCTTTCTTCAAAAATCGCCCATGCTTCCTTTAAATTTTTATTTATAAAATAAGCTGTTGAAAGCGACGTTATATTTGAATTAACAAAAAAAGGACTTATATTGTCTGTCCTTTCATTAACATAAGTTAATGCCGCTACCGCATTTAGCTTTGTCGGCCTAACATCTAATAAAAAATAATTTTCACTATCATTTAAAACATGATCAGCTGTAAAAATTATTGTTCTTAAATTATATTGAATATCATTAGAAATTCTAAAAGCTTGTGGATTTAAAACAGATTTTGTTTTTATAATGATTAAATT
>CATKEA010000235.1 GCA_949746915.1 uncultured Bacilli bacterium | reverse complement strand
TATAAAAGAAAATATAATAATAAATAAAATAAACCATTTACATACCTTTTTCAACCTAATTCAGTTCCTTTCAAAATGTAATTATTATCTATTCATAATAAGTCATATTATAATTAACCTCCCATTTATATGGAATAAGCATACCTGTATGTTGCATAAAAAATCCTAAATTATTTGCCAAAGCACCCTTGGAAGTTCCTTTCCATATTTTAGTAAAATCATATACATCATTCATTTTTATATTAATATTCCATAACGATGAATCAATTTTATTTCCAGATATTTCATAATTAGCATTGTGTATTGAATAATACAAATCTCCTGTCTTAAATTCAAAACTTCCTTTACATTCTGAAGAATCAAAACTTTTACCATTGCTATTTTTAACACAACCTTTTATAGCATCCTTTACTTCTTTACTTCCTCTTGACTCTTCCATAATCTTTTTTTGAGTCCCTTTTGAAATATTTCCAATAGGATTATACATAGCTTTATTAAACATTTCGTTAGATATAGCACATCCTGTTGTAGCTAAATATATATTAGATGCCGTTGTAATCACTGTTTTTGCAGCTGCAAATATTACAACACCAACTAATAATGCTAGCCCAAACCCATATCCATCTACATCATTATGTATGACAGGATTATTACTAACATATAAATACAAGTTAGAAGATAAAATATCCTTATTAGCACCTATAATACCATCAGCATTAACAAACCTACACCATTCTGGATTATAATACCTACTATTTAAGTAATATAAATCAGTCTCAGTATCATAGTAATATCCTTGATATCTAAATGGATTAATTATACCAACATGATTCTGATTACTTATCTCATTTCCTTCTGCATCTTTGGTACTTAAAACTTTACCCCAGGCATCGTACTCATAAGTTACTATCTTTTCTCCCTTTGAATCAACTATTCCGATTATATCTCATTGTAGACTCTTTTCAAATAAGTATGTACTATCATTATATTTTAAACCAATTACTCCTGTTGCATCATACAAGTAATATATCGTTCTAGTTCCTTTTTCCTCATATACAATACTTGTTCCTTCTAAGTAATATTTAGTCGTACTTCCACTTACTGTCTTTTCATACCTTATACCATCATTATTGTACTTATAACTAACATTTAAATTCTTAGAACTATCACTATACGTATTTAGACTTCTACCATTAATCCATATAAGTTTTATATCACTTCCAATCGTTAATGGATTACCTATATATTTCCTTACCATTAAAACTAGTTAATTGATCTTCCCACTCTGAGTTTGCATATAGATAACTGTCTGTCTTTATTATAGCACCATTTTCTAATCTTGTCATACATCTAGTTAACAAATTACCACAATTATCGTAAACATATTATAAGTTTTTTATTTATCATATAAAAAACACTAAATTAATATTTCCAATTATTAAAACCAAACAAAGTCATTTGTATAATTCTAACTTATCATAGTTTATCGTAGGTTCCTCTAATTCCACTTTTGCTTCTGTTACGATGTTATTATCACCAAAATATAAGCAAAAATATTCAAGCACACTATAAGAGTCACTTCTAAGAAAAAAACAAATTTTATTATCTTTTTTCAAATCATACTTACAGTTAGAGACATCAATACTACCTAAAATACTATCTACCTCTTCTCTTGTCATTCCAACAAATGAATATTTACATCTTAAATCATCGACCATATAAGTTCGATATCCACAATATTTTGGACTATTCCATTTTACAATTGAAAATTCCTTACGTTCTAAAATAGCATAATGATTAAAGGTTACCATTAATGATGTGTAAAAAAATAATACCATATAACTAAATATTATAGAAATATATATTCCCTTTTTTATTAAAACTTTTACTACAAACGGTAAAACAACAATAACAACTGGTAAAACAAAGACAAGAAAGAAACCTCCTACAAAATTACAAATAGAAATAAGAAAAGTAATAAATAATATTGCATAATACAAATTAAAAGATATTAAAATCAGTAAATTTTTAAGTACTTTCATCACTCATCACCATACTATTAGTTATTTTTTATAGATTGATATTCTGAATTATAAACACTATATCTATCAATCTTGCTTCTAATCGTTAATCAATAACTTATAAAATACATATTTTCTAATAATTTACTCCTAAGTTTGAACATATTAAATCATTTTATTGATACAAGTATAACTATGTTTTATTATATTAACTAGTAGTATCATAGTCTATTTCTACTTTCGCATCTGTTACGATATTATTATCATCAAAATATAAACAAAAATATTCATATGCACCATAAGAATTACTTCTAAGAAAAAAACAAATCTCATTATCTTTCTTAAAATCATACATACACTTAGAGATATCAATACTACCTAAAATACTATCTACTTCTTTTCTTTGCATACCAATAAATGAATATTTACAGCTTAAATCAGCAATCATGTTATTTCGATATCCACAATATTTAGGACTATTCCATTTTACAGTTGAAAACTTCTGAAGTTCTAAAACAGCATAATGATTAACAAGTGCCATTAATGATGTATAAAGAAACAATATCATATAACTAAATATTATAGAAATTGATGTTTTTTTCTTGAATAAAAACTTTACTACAAATGGCAAAGCAACAATAATAATTGGTAAAATAAAGCGAAGAAAGAAACCATCTACAAAATTACTTGTAGAAATAACAACAGTAATAAATAATATGAGACAATACAAATTAAAAAATATTAGAGTCAATAAACACTTAAACACTTTCATCACTCATCACCCTTACTATTAGCTATTTTTTACGGAATTAATATAACCATAACCCCTTGATTAATTGCATGTTGAACCATATCTGACATAACGTCATATGGATTAGTATTTCCAGTAATAGTATATTGTTTTCCTAAATAATCAAAGCTCCTTGTACCAATATTTAATACTCCAGCATTATATAAAGTAAAATGCTTAGATGAGGAGTCAAGCAAAGGCTCTGTTCTTGATCTTTGACGTAACAGCTCTCTATAGTTGCTATTATATATCTTACCAATATCTCTTCCAACAGCATTATTATGTAAATCCATATTTGTTGCCGCCACATCAGTTTGACCATACTCGTGAGCATCAGCAAATATTTTGGCACTTTTACTTCCAGTTTTATATGTCATAATAGCATTCCACATTGCATGTTTATAGGCATTAGCTGTTCCTCTATCAACAAAGGCTTCTCTTCCATATATATCTTGACACATAGCTGTCGCCTTCTTATTTGCAAAATAATTTGTAACTGCATGTACAGGATTCTTGAGGGCCTCATTTTTTTCCTTTAAAGTAAAAGTATTAAACTCATAGTATATTCCCTTTACCTTTCCAAACAAATAATTAATACCAGCTCCTAATATTCCATATGAACCATTACCACTAAAATCGTTACAACAAACCGAATTATTACTTACATAAATATACAGATTAGAAGACAAAATATCCCCATTAGCACCAATTACACTATCAGCATTAATAAACCTGCACCACTCTGGATTATAATACCTACT
>CATKEA010000234.1 GCA_949746915.1 uncultured Bacilli bacterium | reverse complement strand
CAAAACCAAATTGTTTCTAGTTTTGACAAGTTTTTAATCATACAAATCTTAAACCCAAGCTCTATTTTGAATATCATTTCCAAATTCTATTCCTGAAGGAATAAATTTTCCAAACTTTTCAAAATTATTATTGCCTGTTTTATCTATCTCGTGAACATAAACTCTCCAGCCATATTTAGCTCCAATTGAATTGACATCGTTGCCTAAAATTTTAATTTTACTTCCTGATTTTATTATACCTTCATATTCTCCTGCACCTTCTTTGAAATAAGGCATGTCATGCTTAATTTCAAAGATTTGATCTTGATCTGATAACACAATTTCAAATTTATTTAAATCAAAATTATAATGTGCACAAGTGAATAAATCATGTCCTTTTAATTGTTGACTTTCATTTCCTTCTTTTTGATTTTTACCAAAATTAAGAAAACAAGGATTTTCTGTTATATAGCCAATTTTAACATTTTTTCCATCATGAAACATAACTTTATGAACATTATCTTGATCTGGATTTTCTACTGCATATCTAATATAGAAGTCATTTGGTTTTATTTCACCTATAATTTTTCCTGATGTTTTGTAATAAGATGTAATTTGGGCTTCTGGCGGTAAATAATACGATTTTCTTGAGTAAACTGGTACTGAAGTTTTTGTCATATTAATCAAAATTGATTTTAAAGAATCATTAATATTAGTAGAATCAACTTTTGTGCTTGTTCCTTCTATCAAATCTAAATTTATGATAGAATATTCTGTTCCAATACCATCATTTTGACCTGAATATCCATCTTTGTCTATTGATAGACTTTTTGTTTTATCTTGAGAGTAAATTGTAGCACCTGAGAATTGATCGAAAGCCCAATTTTTTGGAATTGGGTATCCCAAATTACCACTGTATCCTGCAGCCATATCCGCTACAAAGCTACTACAAGCATAGCCAGCACTACATACTCTTGTACAAATATTTCGAGGTCCATAGACACCTATTCGATATTTGCCGCCACTTAAAGTCATAAATTCTGAATGCAACTTCTTGAAATATGGCAAAATATAGTTAGTAACTTGAATATCAACTGGATCACAGTCAACCGCAAAATAAATAATTGATCCGAATTCCAAATGTAATCTTTCAGCATTATTAAAAGCTGAATTAGCATCTTTTGAAGCATTTTCTGTAGTAAAGTATGAAACTTTATTCGCTGCGCCTTGATGGATTGGAAAAACTCTAATACCATTTTTAAATAACAATTGTAATTCTTCAGCAGATAGACCTTTTGGTACTCCACCAGCGGCTGTTCCTGATAAATATCTGCCTATATATTTGATACCATTATCTTTTAAAACTTTAATGTTATCTTCTGTAATAATAGTAGCAGTATCACAAGCAGTAGCTGTTCTACTAGTGTCTCCAGTGCTAACGAGCAATGAAGCCCATGTAGCTGCATCTAAAATACCTGTTTTTGGAATAGCATATAGACTTTGAAAATCGTTAATTAACTCGACTAAAGAATTATTATATTCACCTGATATAGTGAAACCATTAGGTTCTGCAAAGCCATTAACGTATAAAGCCATACGGGCTAAAATAGTAAATTTTAATATTTCATCATTGGTATAATTTCGACCATTATAGTTTTTTTCCTTTTGAGTATAAGGAATAGTTGGACAGGTTTTTTTAGTTGTTGGTCCGAAATACCCATTGGCTGTTCCAACAGGAAGACCTTCTTCTGCTTGAAGTCCATACATTAAAGCTTTACTAGTTCCAGCTTGAAATATACCATCACAAGGTTTTAAACCTATATATTTCTCGTAGTTACAATTTAAATATTGTTGTATACTACGGATGTTCCTAGTGTGAGCATCTGTTTTATATGTAACAAAATAATCCATTGATAATAATGCTTTCATAATATTTAAATCGACTTCACCTGAAGCAGTTGATCTTCCTGCATCTTTCTGAAGCTTTTTTATTGCATCTTCAACTTTAGAGTCAAAGGAATCATCAATAATAAATTTCCCTGTAAGCCCATCTTTTATAGCATAATGACCTGTATCGTAGCCTTTACACCATAAAGCTCCTTGAACTATTCCAAAAAGATTATCATTAACTCCATCTTCCCTTTTAATAGCTCCATGTTTTTTAAATGCTGTTTCTGTTCCTGGACCAAAATTTGCAACAGTTGGTGATATGCCAAGTTCTATTTGTAAAGCTTTTATTAAAGCACCAATAGTGCCCATTCCGAGCATACCATCTTCATCTATGATACTATAGTCACCTTGAGCAACATATCTTTCGTAGGTTTTATTCAACCATGATTGGGTTGCCATAATCATTTGATCTCCTTTATTATTCATTTTTTATCCTCCTTTCTAGTATGTTTTTTATTGAACATACACTTTATAATATGTAGCATTTTAAACTGTAGTTAGTTAATATGCACAGTTTTTTATACTTTTAAATAAATTTTATTTATAAACATAAGTTATTCCTGGTGAACCAGAATATTTATTTGCTATAGTTGCAGAACTATAATTTATAACATTTTCTAGTCCAGCACTATTAAACGAATAATTTTTAGCTTCATTTAATGTTAATGGTGAATTGGTATGTTGATAAGTAGCTACTAGAGAGCCACCTTTTTTATATGTTCCCCATATAAACATTTGCATTGGGTAAGGTTCATTACCTTTAGGTGATAATCCCATAGCAATACCAATACCATTACTAGCTTTAGTAAAAGCATTACCATTGATGCTTGAATCTTTCCAAACATAACATATAGGATTAGCGGTATCATAATTAACATATTGTAAGCCTTGAGCGTCTAAAATATTAAAGTTTGAATATCTAAATGCTAGAATATCATATGATTTTACTGATGGGACAGTTAACCAATTTACGTAAAGTGTACTTGTTAAATACGGTGAACTACTACTATTTTCTAATTCTACTTTTAAAGCTGATGTTTGCCAACAAAGATTATTGTTAGAGCAATCATTGTGAGATTCAATAGCATATTTCTCATTATACTCTTTTTCGCTAACTACAAACGATTCAGATTTAATTATTTTACCATTCTGAATTAAATCTTTATTAACATATATTTGTGTTGTTCTATCAAAGCCATGTGTATGTTTAAATACATAAGTGTTATATATAAATTGGTCCATATACTTAAAACTATCTGGATTCATAACATCTTTAAATTCATTAACTATTTCTTCATCAATTAATACACCTTTTTCATTAACATAACTACTAGCGCTAACATTAAGTATTAAGCCACACCATAAAAATAATGATATAGCCATTAAACTAAATACTTTTTTCATATTTTTATCATTCCTTTCTTTTTTAAATAAAAATTAATTTGAATTTCGAAATTCATTATATCTTATGATGCTACCCACTGGAAAAGCGCTGGAATTTTTAAATATTTTAAAAAAAAGTTGTATAACACAACTTTTTAACGTTTTAATATTCGCAATGAATTTAGAATTGTAATGAGAGTTACACCAGTATCGGCAAAAACAGCAAGGGCCATATTAGCATAACCTATAGTGGCTAAACCTAAAATAATTAATTTTGTAGCTATAGCAAAAATAAGATTTAACATTATGATT
>CATKEA010000233.1 GCA_949746915.1 uncultured Bacilli bacterium | reverse complement strand
TATAATTCATATAAGAGCTCCTCCTTGCCGGGTTGGGCTCTTTTATTATATCAAAAAACCACACCCTTTGTGGTGCGGTTCAAATTTCAATTTAGGAAAAAATAAGCAAATAGCTTATTTTTTTAGTTGATATACACGATTGTTTTTAACAGTTTCACCAGTTACATATACTTTTTTATAAATATTTTGATTTTCTTTTAGTTGCAGTGTATGGCTTACTTTGATTAAAGAGTTACATACACTTTCTTTTAAACTTCTAGCGCCTGTATCTAGTTGTTCACTTATGTTTATAAGTTCATCAAGATATGTTTGGTCGTATTGTAAATCAACACCATATGTTTGCATATAGAATTGTTGTTTTAATGTTAATGGACTTATTTTTGATGTTTTTAATATTCTTAATTTGTCTTCTCTAGTTAGCTTTTTAAAGAATAATTTATTTGGCATACGTCCAATGAATTCGGGAATAAATCCATAGTTAACTAAATCTTGAGTAGTGGCATGATAGTATCTTTCATTTGGTGTTTCTTTAGTATTATTGGTGAATCCTAATATTTTATCTTTAGATGATAGCATATCAGAAAAAGCTCCACCACATATAATGTTCATTAAAGTAGTATTAATTTTGACATGTTTTTGTTGGTTAATTGAAACATCATATTCTTGTCCATCTAGGAATGTTAAGAGTAGATTCTGGACTGCTTCATCTGATACATCGCGACCACGTTTGGCAATCTTATCTATTTCATCTAGAAATAAAATGGATTCTTCAGCTCTTTTTTCGTTATAATTACTGTTCTGGTAAACTATTTTTAGGATATCATCAATATTTTTTCCTTCATATCCAGCAGCAGAAAGACTAGGGGTTGAGTATTTTGTATATGGAATTTGTAAGTATTCTGCAATGGTTTCGATTGTTTCAGTTTTTCCACAGCCAGTAGGTCCTATGATTAAAGGTCTTTGTATTTGTTTTCTATCTTTTGTACGATAGTTTTCTGCAATTATTGTGATTAAATCTTCTATGCATTCATCTTGTCCAACAATTCGTTCTTTAACAAAAGTTTCTAATTCAGCAATGTCAATGTCTCTCCTTATATTTGGATTTATGGCAGGTGTTATTTTTATTGTTGGAGATTTCTTATTAGTTTCAATTATTTTTGATAATTCTCCATTTGGAGCTAGTTCTATTTTTGTTGTTCCATTTATTTCTTTTTGTTTTTTTAGTTTTTCCATTCCAGATTCTATTTTTTTAATTGTATTATCTAAATCCTTAGGAGATTTGTTTTGGGTTAACATATATAGCATTTGTTTAGTCATTGTAACAGTTTCACCAAATTTATAAGATGAAAGAATAGGATTTTGTATTAAGTCATAAAATTGTTCGTATGGTATTTGATGAAGTTCAATTTTATTGTTAATATTATTTATAATTCCAACGTGCATACTTTCAAAAATTTCTTCTAAAAAGAAATCTTTGCAGTTTTCGATGTTATTGTCATCATATCTATTACATAGATCTTCCATGTTTATTGTATAGGCATAACATTCACTTAGTTCACTTAAACCAAAGTTTAGGTCTTCAGCACTAAAAAAGGCTTGTTTACCTATTTTAAAAATTCCTTTTATTCTATCTTCTTTACCTTCGATTATTGTAATTGGATGATATACAAAAAAGTCATCTCTTTTAGCTTCTTTTTTCATTAATACTGCGTATTCCATAAAATGCACCACCTTTAATTTTTTTATTATATAGAAGTTTTGTTTATATGGCAATATTAATTTTTAAAGTTGTTGAATATAATATAGTTTTGTGATATAATGTGAACCATGGGGATGTCTAGGTTTCGACGGGATGTTTGAAGCTTAAATAGCAAGTAGATGGCAATCTTAAAATGCACTCAGTTAAATATAACTGGAAACAATTATAATTTCGCTTACGCTGCTTAATTAAGACTATAGCGTAGCACTTCTATTTTACTATCGTCTATGTAGTGTTATAGAGGTTCGATTTTAGTAGACTATTCTGCGCTTTTGCTCTAGGAGTGTAGAGAAATTTATAGAGATAGTCATGTTAGTACTTGTCTGTTATTGCTAATGTGATGAAGGTTTTAACAGTCTAAACTTGTAGAGATTTTTGTGGATGATATTTCGGACAGGAGTTCGATTCTCCTCATCTCCACCATTGGGAAATCTGTTTGAACTATTCGAACTTTTAGATATAGAATCAATCGAAAGATTGGTTTTTTTTGTTTTTGGAAAGAAATCATAGTCAGAAAGGTTGGTGTCTGTGATTAATGTAATCAAAAAAGAAATTTATATGAAGGAATCTTTAAAAAAACGATTAGAGATAATATGTGATTTTTATAATATAAAACGTACTATTATAAATAGTAATTATGTCTTTATATATCTATAATAAGAATAGACATGGTTTATGTATTGGATGTTAATGATTATATTAATAATTTAGGTTTCAAGGATAAAAATTATATTTTTAAAGATAAAATTGTGGATAAAAGTTGCATAAAATAACTTTTTATGGTATTATATACATCATTTAAAAAGGGGGAATATTATGGATAATAATAAATTTAAACAATTTTTTGGATCTATAGATTATAACACTTATGATAAAATTCAAAACACTCTTTTCTTTTCTGGTGTTGGTATGGTTTTGGCTAAAGATTTGATAGTATCACAATATCCAATTTTAAATAGTCCAGTTGATGCTTTAGTATGTATTTCTATGGCTGCATGTTTAGGATTAAATTTTTCATCTGGTAAAGATTATACAAGAGATATTACACAAATTAGAAGTTTATACGAAAACTTAATAATAAATTACAATAAATTAAATAAATTATTTAATTTAGATGATCCTATTCAAATTTATACAATGTTTACTTATTTATTACATAAAGGTTATTTATCTATGGATAAAAATTTTGAATTGTCAAATAAAGAAGCAAGAGATATTAAGGGTTTATATGGTACAAATGTTATTACAGGTAAAGCAGTTTGTCGACATATATCTGCTATGCTTACTGATATTTTAAATAATTATGGAATCGAATCTAGTCAATTAGGAGTATATTTAATGGACTATAGTGTTTTAGAAAAACAAAAATATATAAAAGAAGAATTAACTAATTGGGTTCAAACTCATATAACAGATGAACAAGCATACAGTATAGCAATGGAGTATATTGAAGAATTGGTAGATAAAAGAGGTCAAAATATTGAATTATCAACAAAAATGATTGAATACTTAAAAAGAAAATTAGGAAATCATGCCATAACTTTCTCAGTTAAAGATGGAAAAAGTTATTATCTAGATCCAACTCAAACACGAATTTATAGAGTAAGGGAAAATGATAAAAATGTATTATATGATGATGAGTATGATAAAGTCCCAATTAAATTATTGTCTTCAATTGTCTTAAATGATTCTAAAGATTATTTGAGAGTGAGAGAAAAATTATCACAACAATATCCAAGCATAACAAGAGAAAAAGAAAAGCAAATAATTAGACAAACTATTATTGATTGTAAAAACAATATGGATATATTTGAACAATTTTATAATGAAAATAGTGATTTATATGGCGATATTTCAAGTAAAGTATTAAAAATTAAAAAGAGAAAAACTATTGTAAAATAAGATTTTTCTCTTTTTTATGTTTAGATATAGAAATATT
>CATKEA010000232.1 GCA_949746915.1 uncultured Bacilli bacterium | reverse complement strand
CCAAGATTTTGATTATTTTACTACATATTATGGTGTTGATACTAGTCAAGAGAATAAAGGTAATGGGGTTAAATTTTCTATTTATACATCAAGAGATGGTGAAAATTGGGATTTACATACACCTGTGTCTCCTAGTGTTATGAAAGGTGTAACTGAAGCTAAATCTATTAAATTAGATATTAGAAATGTAAAATATTTAAAATTATATTGTGATAGTAATGGAAATATTGGTTCTGATCACTGTGTTTATGGTGATGCTAAGTTAATTAAAGAGAGTTATGTTGAATCTAATGGTACTGATGCTGATTTTATTAAACCAGTTGAAGAATATGATTCTATTATTAAAGCTACAGCACTTGATCAACAATTAGAGAAAAATGAATTGTTAATAATGCAAAGAAATTTTGTATATAATGTTGGATATGATATCCTACAAGCTTATGCTAGACATAGTGAAGAATATAGAAATACAATTAAATGGATAATGACTGATATAAGTGCTCTTCGTGATTATACTTATGGTGGAAAACCTGTTGGTAGTTATGCTAATTCTTTGAAAGTTTTATTTAAATTATATGATGCATATAAAGATGATTTAAAAAATGCCAATGTTACAGAAAATGGAATAAGACTTGGTGATTTATATCAAAGAATGATAATTACACTATCTTTAACACATTCTGCTAATGTTTGTGCTTGGTATGGTGGTAATCAATGTTCTGATCCAGTTACTCGTTATGCAATTTATAAAAGAATGCATAGTAATAACTTACTAGTTAATAAAATATTTGAAACTTTAGAAGTTGAGGAAATGCGTTGGGTTTTAAATAATCAAATTGCAGATGAAGAAATTGAATGGTTAAATGCTCATATTAGAAAAAAAGGTAATCCTTATAATATTGATCCATATGCTTACATTACATATAGATTCGGTTATAATTATAGTAAGGAACAGTATTATACAGAAGAAAATTATGATAAATGGAACAAAAAGTATGATTTAGAAAAGTTTAATCTTACATATAAAGCTGGAAAACCAAAATTATGGATTGTTTTTGAAGAGGGATCTGTTTGTGGTGGTTTATCAAAAACAGGATCTAATATTAATGCTTCTCTTGGTATTCCATCTGCTGTAATTGGTCAACCAGGTCATGCTGCATATTTAGAATATTCAGAAACAAATGAAGGTTTAGGTATGTGGACAATTAAAAATGATGTTTCTGGATGGATTCAATCTGAGAAAGGTGAACGTATGATTCTTGGATGGGGATCTACTTCTTGGGATAGTTATTATCAAGTGCCTTATATTCTTTATAGTCAAGCTGGAATTAATGATATGACTAACTTAGAAAAAGCTATTAAGATTTTATCTCTTGTTAATCTTTATGATAAAACTGATACTGAACATTTAGAAGCTATTTATAAAAAAGCTTTGAGTTATCAAAAAATTAATATGGATGCATGGTATGGGTTAATTTCAACTTACAAATTAGATGATTCAAAAACTGAAGCTGATTATTATGCTTTAGCAGAAGATATTACTTCTAATTTGAAAGCTTTTCCGTTACCAATGTTAGATTTATTAAATCAATTTAGAAGTGTATTTGTTACTCCAGAATATCAAGTTAAATTGGCTTTACTTGAAAAACAAATTTTGACAGAGGCTTCTCAAACTAAAGAGTGGTCATTACAACCTAGTGTAACAAGATTAATGGCTAATTATTTCCTTGGAAAAAATGATTATTCTGTTGCTTCATTCTCTTTTGATGGTGAAGATGCTGGAAAAATTGTTTTATCAGAAAAATTTGATGATTCTTTAGTAACTTATGAATATAGTATAGATGGAAAAAATACATGGAAACAAGTTCAAGGTAAAAAAGTACAATTAAGCAATGATGAACTTAATAAAATAACTTCTCTTAATGATATTGCAATACATATTGTTGGAGCAAGTAGTAGTGATATTTATGTTATTGATATAAAAGAACAAGATGCGCCAAGTAGCATTTATAATAATGATTTAGAAAATAAAGTAATTGGTGCTACTGATAGTATGGAATGGCGTATGGATGGAAGTAATGTATGGACATCATTCAAAAAAGCTAATCCAGATTTAACTGGTGATAAGACAGTTTTTGTAAGAAACTCAAGAACAGGTGTTTTCTTAACAAGTGCTGAGGCTAAACTTACTTATACAACAGATATTGTTGATGAAAAGAGAAAATATATTCCAATTTCACATTTATCAATTCATGAAGTTTCTAGTGAAGCTACAGCACAAGGTAAGTATGTAAAGAATATGATAGATGGTAATTTGAATACAACTTGGCATTCTGCATGGAATGGAACTGATACTAATAGATATGTTGTTATAAAATTAGATACTCCAATGTATTTAACAGGTTTAGATTACGAACCTGGTACTGGAGGAAATGGTAGAATTATGGATGCTCAGATTCTTGTTAGTGAGGATGGAAAAGATTGGAAAGAGATTGTTTCTGGAACTAATTGGGCTAATAATGCTGTTAAAAAATCATTAACTTTTGATACATCAACAAAAGCTAATTATATTAAAATTGTTGGTAAGAAAACATCTACAACTAATGGTAAAAGTTATATGGTGGGTGCTATGATTAATTTATATGAAGATGCAACTTTAAGACCAACACCAAGCCCATCAGTTGAACCAACACCAAGTCCATCAGTTGAACCAACACCAAGTCCATCAGTTGAACCAACACCAAGCCCAT
>CATKEA010000231.1 GCA_949746915.1 uncultured Bacilli bacterium | reverse complement strand
TTAAATACTAAAATTTAAAAAAAATTGACATTTTCACACTAGCATGATAAAATAATACACCATTAAAAGGAGATTATTATGAAATTAAATAAAGCAACTATAAATCATTATCGAAGTAAAATGATACCTACAAAAGATTTAAAAAAACAAGTATGTTTAAATGAAGAATATTTACGAGAAAAACCAACATGGTATGAGATTGAAAACAAATTGCAATATTTTAAAATCAGAAATGATTTTCGGATTTTTACAGAATTATTTTACAACAAATTAGCAACTACTATCATGGAATTACAATCCTTAGACTATCATATTGCAAGTATTAGAACAATTAGTCCAACCATAAATAAAAGTAAAGAAGAAACAAAAAAAGGTCTTTTATCAGTAAACTTTCAAAATCCAAACTACAACCATTACTTAGTAAGTGAATTAATGCAATCAGAAATATCTGACTTTGTAGCCTATGGTGGATACTCTCTAGAATCATTACTAAATTTTTTCAAAGATTACATTAGTAAAGAAGACTATAAAACAAACGAATTGTTCTTAATAAAACTATTTATATTAGATGGTTTTACTTATCAATTAGATCGTAATCCAAACAATATAGCTTTCCAAATACCAAGAATTGCTAACACATCATATAAAGATCGCTTACATATTGAAAAACTAAAAAGAAATAAAAACGCTATAGATACTTTAGAATATAACGAAGAAACACAAACATATCGTATAAAAGGACTTATCCCAAACATTGTCTTTGATAACGAAAGAATTTTAGGAGTAGACCACAAAGATGTTTTTTCATACAGCAACGAAAACTGTTGGATTCCAGAATTTCCATATTCTAATGATTTAAGATTTGAAAAAAATAATATGGAATATGCAAATAAAGTTAAAAGAAAAAACTTTGATGGACTAGATCCTAACTTAACATCATTATATATGAACCATCAAGAAATCTGTGAACCATTCTTTGAAAGACTAGCATACGATGATCAATATCGTAAAATATTAGAAGACTTTTCTAAAGAAACAAGTCCAGTAATTCTATCTAATAGTGATGTCGAATATGTTACTTCAGTATTACAAAATCAACAAAAAGAATTGAAAAAAATAATTACATTTTAAAAAGTATCAACTTGATACTTTTTTATTTATTCATACTAATATTCTCTATCTTTTTAACCATTTTTTTTAACATTTTGTCAATTACCTCATCTTCTATTTCAGCTGCTTTAACATACTTATTTCTAATAAGAAAAGATTCTATTTCAAAAGTTATATCAAGTTGATCCTCTAATAAATCTAAATACTCACTATATAAATATTCATTATTAACCTCCATCAACTTTTCTAGTAAAAGTTTGCAAGCCTCTTTAGACATATTATAAGTATTAAGAAGAATCTCTTCCTTCGTAAATTGCACATTATTCATATAAATCCCCCTCATCAAAAATATTATTACTTAATAATTTTACTAAAAGAGTCAAATGCTGATATAAACAACTTAATATATCATCAAAAAGCGAAATCAAACTATCATCGCCCAAAATATCTAAATAAAAAACAAAATTTTTATAGTTTAAATATATCTTTTCAAAAACACTTTCTATTCCATCAACATCACTAAAAGTAAAACAATCATTCATCAAACAAGACTCCTTTCATATATAATAATGTACAGTATTCTTTTTTCTAAACAAAAAAACGATAATTTTTTACTTATCGTTTTTTTGATTCATCTTCTTATATTTATAATTTTCCTTTTCACAAAAAGAAATAAACCTCTTTAAAGAACTTTTAATCTCATCACCATATGGAAGTGAAATATTAATCATAGGAAAAGCTTTAAATAATCTTGAAATAAAATATGTATTGTTATGAAGAAATTTACGAACTTCAACATCAATTGCTGAAGTTGAATCTCCAGTAAATTTACTAAAACTAAGTTTCAGTTTAGTAATAACTATAAATGATAAAATACAATCTATTAAAAATAAAAGTAATAAAAATATAGAAATACCAACAAGCAATTCATGTTTAATAGATGAAACAATACCAAAAACTATTGGATTAACAACATACATAAATATAAGACCTAAAAATCCAAAACCTAAAATAATAATTAGACAAACTCTACCTTCAATATTAAAAGGTAAATGAGAATAATCCCACCATCTAACATTAAATAATTTTTCCATTAACAAACTTGTAAAATACTCAATTAAAGAAGCAATAACCATTATAAAAAGAAAAAGCGCAATAGGATCATTCAGATACTTATCTAAAAATAGCATCATTATTAAAGCACAGCTTCCATATATCGGACAATAAGGCCCAATCAAAAAACCTCTATCAATACAAAACTTTTTTTGTTCAAACGAACAATAAATACACTCAACTATCCAACCGAAAAAAGAATAAATTAAAAATAAGATAAAAAATAAAGAAATACTATACATCTATAAATCCTCATTCATTATAAACTATCAATATTAACTTTTTTTGTTTTCACAACAACTCTAACACCACTACTACTATTTGGAACAACAGTTGTTAAAGCATTATCACGAACAACATAAATTAAATCAACAGATGGAGACTTTATAAAATAATTAGTACTATATAACCAACTACTATTTTCTATATTAGCATTAATAATACCATCAATATCATCCTTTGTTAACAATGTAACCTCTAGCTCTTCATCACTACCACCATTAGAAATAAGACTATCTCTAATAATTGAATATAATGAATATCTAATATAATAACCAACATTCGTTGATGTTGTTTCATCATAAACATTACTATTTAAAGTATCAAAAGGCATCTCATTAACATTAATATCATCAAAAAGATAAACAACATCACTATTTTCTTGACTATTTTTTATAACATGATAGCTCTTTCCATTAAGCAAAGTTACCCTATCCCCAATCTTATATGCTGCATTCATCTTTTTAGAATCTGGAGAAATAATACTATCTCCTGCATAAGCATTAACCTTTATACTAAAAGACATATTACTATATTTAGATGTACCTGTTGTTGAATCAGAATCTGGAGAAAGATCAATCTCATCATTTAACCACATACGTAAACGAAAAATTTTTTCATAATTATTAGTATTACGTGGAATGATTCCATTATACAAAGTTTTTTCTGAATCAGTTTTTTCATATTTTGACTTTTTTAAATCAGCATATGTAAGTACTCTTGACTTGCCATCATCATATGTTGAAGCAATTGGCACTTCCTCAATACCATTATAATCAGTTAAATATAATTTAACAAAATTATCAGGCAAATCAGAATTATCAGTAATTTTCCTTGCTGTAAGTTCATAACTAATATCAGCATTACTAGATGTTTTTCCTGTAATTGAAAACTCAAACACTCTGTAATCTCCAAATTGCTTTTTACCATCTATATCACTTATTGGAAAAGCATTAGTTATACTAATTCCATTACCATTATTTCCATTTTCTGTATACAAAAATGAAATTTCTCCAGTTTTAATAATATTATCTGTTTGACCTTTTCCAACATATGTAAATATTGCATATGTTGTACCAACTGTTAATACAATCAAAAACAAAACTGCTAAAATCGATACAACCAATGTTCTTCTATTTTTTTTCTCCATTATAAAACCTCTATTCTCTTATAAATATATAATATAAGTTTTTTATTCATTTGTCAAAT
>CATKEA010000230.1 GCA_949746915.1 uncultured Bacilli bacterium | reverse complement strand
TATAAATTCTCTTAGTATTTTGCTTTCTACTAACTAAAAACCTATATACTATATTTAATACTTCATAATTTATAACAATTACCCCTAACACTATTAATATTAATCCACCAAATATTACTTCATCAAATAGTAAATACAATAAAATAATTAAAAAAACAATTAAACTAGAAAAAGAAATAACAAATATTGAAGATATACACCCCACTATTATTTTTACAAATATTTTTATCCATTTAAATAAAATCTCAAAAATTGCAAAATTCTGATCTTTTGGATCTCTGATAATTATCTTAGGATCTTTCTTTTCAATGTATTCAAATTTAGAACAGTTATTATCTATCTCTATTTTATTCCCTTTGTTTATTTCTAACTTATGATTATTATTAAATAATTCACTATTAGACTTATCTTTATAATTATCTTGATTATAATCATTTCCTTTTTCAATTTTACTATTCTTAGGATAACTATCTTTGTTTTGACTTTTACTTATCGTCTGTTCATAATAATCTAAGTAACGTACTTTAAAAATATGTCCAACTATAACAATTCCACTAATAATAGCAATTAGTAATATAATATTAGAAAAAATATTACTGATTGTGTACAAAATAGATTCTGGCATAAATGAAATTATTGATTCTATTACCGATATTATTCCAAGAGCAATTAATGATTCAACTATACAAATTATAAATATTAAAATAGTCAATTCGAATAAACATTTAACTAAACTACGAAATTTCATACTATAAAACATGTTCATTGTATTAGTAACAAAATCTAAACCATTTTTAATATATTTTGAAAAATTTTGATTATCTTTTTTATTACGATCTTCCATTTCTACTAAATCGTCATTAGTTAAATATTCAACACTGCAATTAAATATTTTAGATATTGCTAGTATTTTATCCATTTCTGGATATGCTGATCCTGATTCCCATTTTGATACAGCTTGTCTTGAAACATTTAATTTATAAGCCAACTGTTCTTGAGATAAATCATGTTCTTTTCTTAACTTTTGAAGTTTATCTTTTAACTTCATATTATCACCTCTCTAAAACTAATTTTACAGATAACATTAGTTGCATACTACCACTTTTTAGTTGTTTCTTGTAAAATATTGGTTGCTTTTTTGATATTTTTGTCTATTTCTATTTAAAATAACAAAATAATAAAAGTTTTATTAGTTATTATTATATCATTATGAATCTTTTTTCCGAAATAAAATTTTTATAGCTTTAAACTTTTAATAAATATTGTTTTTTTGTCAACACTAGTACTGGTGATAGTATGATAACAAATTACAAAATTCAAAATATCAACAAAGAAAATATTCTTTTTTTGTATATTGATCCT
>CATKEA010000229.1 GCA_949746915.1 uncultured Bacilli bacterium | reverse complement strand
TATATTTTTGATAATCCTGTAAGAGGGCTAGGGACAACTAACATCAGCCAAGTTATGTTAATGTTTGATAAACTAGTAAAAAATAATAATACCATTCTTGTAGCAGAAAATGATCCTACTGCACTAAAATTTGTTGATAACGTTATAGAATTAAAAAGGGGAATTTAAATAATAATTGTGTGAGAAATAAATTTGATAAACAGCAATGAAATTGTAAGGTTTTGAGTTATAAATTTTATGCATAAAAAATGCTACTGCCTATAAACGGCAATAGCATTACTACATAACTATTATTAGCTGTTATATAATGAAAGTGGTTTGAAGCAGATAGTGAAATTATTTCACTATCTTTGTTTTATTAATTTATGGTAAAATATAATTAGTAGGATGGTGTTAATTAATGATAATTGAAAACATAGAAAAGATTTATTCAACTTCAACAGAAAAAGTAATTGGAATAACGAATTTTTCTTATTCTTTTGAAAAAGGAAAATTTTATGCAATTATGGGTCATTCTGGGAGTGGAAAATCTACTTTAATAAGAATATTAGGTCTTATGGATAATGCTACTAGTGGAAAATATGTTATTAATGGTAAAGATGTTAGTAAGCTAAGTGATAAAGAATTGTCTAATATTAGAATGGAAAATATTGGATTTATTTTTCAAGATTATTATCTAGATCAAAATTTAAAAGCATATGAAAATGTAATGTTACCAATGCTTATTAATAAAAAAATTGATAGAAGTGATAGAAAGAATAAAGCTATTGATTTGTTAAACAATATTGGATTAGGTGATCGAGTAAATCATTATCCTAAAGAGTTATCTGGGGGAGAACAACAAAGGGTTTGTATAACTAGAGCTTTAGCAAATAACCCTGATTATTTGTTAGGGGATGAACCAACTGGGAATTTAGATGAGGAAAATGAAATTAAAGTTTTAGAGACTTTAAAAAATTTAAGTTTAAATGGTAAATGTGTAATTGTTGTTTCTCATAGCAATGAAGTTAAAAATTATGCTGATGAAGTATTGTTCATAAAAAATGGAAAGTTGGTTGTGGAGAATGAAGGCAACTGATTATTTATTTATTTTAAAAAATAGATTTTTAAAAAAAGATAATGTTCTATTAATATTAATTATATCTTTTATTTTTGTTGCTATATTTTCATGTATAACTATGATAAATTTTGTTAGTGTTTTTAGAAGTAGTATGTTAAGTAGCGACATGGGGAGAACATTAATAATTGATAAACCAAAGTCAGATGATGATCTTATTAAGATAAAAGAATTAAAAAACGTTGAAGTTATTGAAAGTAATAAATATTTGATGGGAGTAGAAATATATGTTCCAGAGTTTAATAAACCAAAAGCAGAAGGAATGATTGAACTCCTACCTTTATTAAAAGAAAATGATGTAAAAATTATAAAGGGATCTAAAATCCAAAATGCAGGAGATATTATTTGTCCTAAAAATCTTTATCCTCATTCTCTTTATACTGGAAATATTTACAATTATGAAACTAATTATTTTGGTTCTTACTTGCTAAAAGCAAATAATTTGATTGGAAGTTCTATTACTGCAGAAAATGAAAATGAGAAAATAGCTTTGAAAATAGTAGGAACATTTGAGAATAAAATATTAAATGGGGCGGCTGCCTGCTATATTTCAAAAACAGACTTTAATAAATTTAAAGAGGATATTGAATATTGTTCTAATGATGAATGTTACGAATATAGTTCTTTGATGCTTCGTGTTGATGATTATAATAACCTTGTTGTTCTTGAAAAAGAATTAAAAGATTTAGGATATAACAGTATAAGAAATTATACTTTTGATGAAGAAATTTTATCCTCATTATCTTATATTCCATTATTCGTTGGTAGTATTGTAATGATTATATCTATGCTTATTATTTATAGTTTTTTTAAAAAGAAAATACGAAATAATCAGTATCAATATGGGGTATTAAAATCAGTTGGATATACAAATTTTAATATAAAAATTATAGCAATACTAGAAGGTGGATTTATTACTACTATAAGTATACTATGGTCTGTTGTTTTGTATTTTATAAGTTATCACATAGTTGCTAATAATTATTTACAAGAGCTAAGTTATAACAATTTTACTGTTCCTGTACCATATGCATATATTGCCTTATTTGTCTTTGTAGTGTTCATTTATATTTTTTTGATTATTAATTATTTATCTAGTAAAAGTTTAAATGCATGTATCCAAAAATTATTTGAAGGAGAGTAGTATCATGATTTTAAAAAGTTTTTATAGAAAGAAAACAACTAAAATATATTTATTGATATTTATATTAATATTTACAATTTTAGGTGTTGTTCTAATTGGGAAAAATAGGTATATAGAAAAAATAAATGAAGACTTTTCAGATTCTTTTATTTATTTTTCTAGTGACTCATTATTAAATTTAACTGATATAGAAGGCGCTGTAGAATTAAAAAAAGCAATAAAGGCAGATATATATTTTTATACTTATAATGATGAAAAAAATATAGGTGAATACGAAGCTATTATTCCTAATATTTTAAAAGGTAGCTTTGCGCTTAATGATTATATAGAATTAAATGTTGGTAATACTAGCATTTCATTGAGAGTTAAAGATTATTATGAACATGAATCTGTAACACCTATTATTTATTTAAATAAAGAAAGCTTGGAAAAATTAATTGGCTATAGTGGAAAATATAGTTATATTCTAAAGATAAAAGAGTGGAATAAACACGAAGAAATATCTGAAATATTGTTTAATACCTACCACACTGATCCATTCATATTTAATGTTAGTAAATCAAATATAGATTTATCTCAAACAGTTAAAAAATATTCCACTTATGCGTATATCATTATTGGGATATTTGTTATAGTAAGTGTATTTACCGTTTATAATATTATTAGTGATGAAAAAAAGAAAAATTATATATATAGATCTTTAGGATATTCTAAATTCAAAATATTAGTAAACTTGATATATAATATTGCTTCTTTATTCGTATTATCATTGATTGGTTCTGGAATTTTAGTGCTAATTATAAGCGGAATGCTTAAATAGATATTTGTGCAGTTTATATTACTGCATTTTTTATGGGGAAAACAAGGAGGAAATATGAAAAATAATATATTTGATATGTTAGAAGAGAAATACTTATTACATTTATTTTAATATTTGCATTGATATCTTTATTAGGTGTATAGTAATATTTTATATTAAGTTTCTCTAAGAGAATTATAATAAGTGTTATCTATATAACAACATATTACTAATAATAAGACTCATTTTATGAGTTTTTTTATAAACAAATTTCAGTTTATAAAATAAGTGGTAAAAAAAAGAAAGCATAGAAGCCTCAGTAATTTATGAATATGTTTTATAAATATGCTAAAAATAATATTATCAAAGATAATGAAAAACTCACAATACCTTGTAAAATAGGGGATAAAATGGTATCATTTTATATTGAAAAGAGTTATTAAAATTCATTTATTATTATTATTTCAACAATAAAATTTGTGACTTTCATTGATTTAACTATTAACCACTTGCTCGAGACGAATAAAATTGTTGTCGAGACGAAACTTAGGTTAATAAGCCACTTTTTTAAAGTCACAAAATGGAGGGTAAAATGTTTAAATTAGCGTCAAAATATAAGCCAAGTGGTGATCAACCTAAGGCAATTAATGAATTAGTTAAGGGAATTAAAGATGGTAAAGAACATCAAGTTTTATTAGGTGCAACAGGTACTGGAAAAACATTTACAATTGCTAAT
>CATKEA010000228.1 GCA_949746915.1 uncultured Bacilli bacterium | reverse complement strand
GAATCTGTTTGATATTGGAGCATGTCGTTACCATATGGAGTAGGTTTATCAAATTGATTTAATCTATTGTTTATTCTTCTTACTTCTCTTTCTAATCGTGTTACACGATTTTCTAAATTTCTTATAGTATTTTGCATATTATTTGGATTATTAGGAAAGTTGGGCATATTTTGATTTGGATTATTAGGCATCATTGGCATGTTTGGAAACATATATGGAATTTGATTATTCATATTTTCCTCCTTTGTTATTCATTCTATTATATGCTATAATATTTTATAGGTGATATTATGCGACTTAGAAATGTTAAAAATAAAGAAGAAATAATGAATTCCTCATCATATTTAATACTTGATCCTAAAAAGTATTGTGGTTCTTGGAGTAATTTATTTGAAAATGCTAATCCTATTTATATAGAAATAGGTATGGGTAAAGGAAATTTTATAATTGAGAACAGTCTACGATATCCTAATATAAATTTTATTGGAATAGAAAAATATGATAGTATTGTTTCTAGATGTTTGCAAAAAATTCCTGAAGGTTTAACTAATCTTAAAATTGTTAGAATGAATGCTCTTGAAATAGATGAAGTTTTTAAAAGTGAAATAGATTTAATATATTTAAATTTTTCTGATCCTTGGCCAAAAAAAAGATGGCATAAGAGAAGGTTAACTAGTGAAGTTTTTTTAAAAAAATACGATAGTATATTTAAAAGTGTCAAAAAAATTGTCCAAAAAACTGACAATCAAGAATTATTTGAATATTCAATCGAATCGCTTAGTAGTTATGGATATAAGCTTTCATCAGTATCATTAGATTTACATAAACTTAATGAAAAAGATAATATAATGACAGAATATGAAGAAAAATTTACAAAGAAAGGATTACCTATTTACAGATTAATTGCTAGTAAAGATGATGTAAATTCATAAAAAAATATTCTATTTATAGTAATTATTTGTTATAATGAAGTAAGAGTAGGTGGATTATGAAAAAAATATTTATTTTACTCTCTATTATTGTTTTAACAACTGGTTGTAGTATGTATAATGTTGTTAGAATAGATAATAAAAATATAGATGATATAGTTGATTTAGTTTTAAAGGGGAAGAAAAAGCATGAAAATGTTTCATTAGATGGTTATGCTTACTATTTACCTAAAGGATTTAGTTTATATGAAAAAACAGAAACAAATTCTATTTTGTATTATAATAAATCAAGAGTATATCTATATGTTGATGTAGTTTCATATTATCATAGAGTTACTAATGTTGACTTTGAAGTTAGTAATGATTCTTATTATTCAAAGAAATTGGATACTAATGGTCTTGATGGATATTTGGAAATTACTAAATTAGATTCAAAATATTTTGTAGAGTATATGTATAACTATTCTAAAATAGAAGCGGTAGTAAATGAAGCTGATTTGAAAAGTGCTATAGCAGATTTCTCAACTATTCTTAGAAGCGTAACATATAAAGATACTATTCTTGCGACATTAATTGGAGAAAATGTACTCGATTATAATGAAGAAGTATTTAATATATTTAGACCAAAAAGAGAAGATGGTAATTTCTTATTATATGATGAATCTTATGAAGAAGATAATAATACGAATAATGTTGTAGAAGAAGATCAATTACCAATAGATGAAGAAATAGAATAATACAATAAGAAAGAGGTGCTTTTATGGGTTTTTTAGATAAGCTAAAAAATACTTTTTTTGAAGAAGAAATCGTAGAAGTAGAAGAACCACCAAAAAAGGTAAAAAACGATAAAGGGTCTAAGGAAAGACAAGAGAGACGTATTAAAAGAGAAGTAGAGGAAGAAAAGCAAGAAGAAATAAAAATAGAAATACCAAAAAAGATAGAAATGCCTAAGATTAGTCAAGTAAAAAAAGAACCTGTTAAAGAGGAAAATGATGATTTGTTAATTGATAATTATATCGAAGAAGAAAAGGAAGTATTTACTGAGCATTCTTTAACAAAAATAGAAACAGATTTTAAGTATTTTGAAGATGAGGATTTTATTGATATTTCTGATGAACCTCCAAAAGTTGAAAAGGTTCAGGAAGAAGATAAGAATAATCAACCTTATGCTGGTGCTAAATTATATACACAGTATGGAAGTGGAAATACTCAAAATGTTAATAAACAGCCATATTCTCAACCTAAAGATCAACGAACAGGATTTAAACCAACTCCAATTATTTCTCCAATATATGGTATTTTAGATCAAAATTATAAGAAAGAAGAAATAGTTGATAGAAAAGAAATAAAACCTAATAGTAGTTATGTTTCTCGAAAAAATGTTGATTTAGATTCTGTTAGAAATAAAGCTTTCGGTGAACTTACACAAGATTTGGGACTTGTTAGTCAAGAACCTATTGTTATTGAAGAAATTAGAGATGATGAGACAACATTAGAGGATAATTTACTTTATGATATGAATGATGTAGATACTACTCCTACTGTTGATAAAGTGACAATTGCTGATGCAGAGGAATATTTTCAAGATTTAGGGTTAGAATATAATGTAGATTACAAAGACATTAAGTATGAAAAAGCAAATGGAAGACGAGCTAGAACATCGCCAGCAATTGATGAAATAGACGATGAAGAAGATATGTCACCAATTAGTGAAAAAAGACAGAAAAGAAGTATTGATGATGAAGATGCTAAACTAGAAGATAATTTATTTGATTTAATTGACTCAATGTATGAAGAAAAGGAGTAAGTAAATGGAAGCACTATTAGAAGCAATGCCAATTGTACTATATTTTCTTGGAGCGGTTTTACTAGTTGTACTAATTGTTTTAGTAATTAAATTGATTGGAACAGTAGATAGAACAAATGAAATATTAGAGGATGTCAGAAAGAAGACAAAGTCACTTAATGGTTTGTTTGATGTTATTGATACTGTTACAGATACAATGTCTGTTATTAGTGATTCAGTAGTTTCTACAATTACTGGGTTTCTAGGACATTTTAGAAGACCAAAAAAAAGAAAAAAGGAGATTTATGAAGATGAATAAGAAAGAAGAAGTTGTATGCAAAGATGGATGTAAACATAAGAAATCAGGTGCTGGTAAGTTTATACTTGGGGCAGCTTTAGGAGCTACTCTTGGAGTATTGTTTGCACCTAGAAAAGGTAGTGAGACTAGAAAACAGTTAATGGATAAACTTAAGGATTTAGTGGATAGCATTAAGGAAATTGATGTTGATGAGGTCAGATTTGAAATAGAAGAAAAAATTGAAGAAATTAAAGAAGAATTAGCAGATTTGGATAAAGAAAAAGTTTTAAAGATTGCTAAACAAAAAGGTGAACAAATTAAATCAAAAAGTGAAGAACTAGTTAATTTGGCTGTTGCTAAAGGAACACCAGTTGTTCAAAATGCTGCTGAAGAAGTTAGACAGAAAGCTATCTTAGTAGTTAAAGAAGTATTGGAAAAACTTGAAAAAAAAGATGAAAAATAGTTAGAAGGTGATATTGCTTGCAGTATCACTTTTAAATTGTAAAAAAACTGTTATTAAGTAATTGGTGTTTATTTAAGGTCAAACATTTCTTTGATTATGCTACAATTAAATGGTACAATCTAGATAGATAATAGGGAGTGATAGTGGATGGAAGAATTTGGTGAAGGTAATAGAGAAAGTAAAAAGATAACTATAGATTAGTAGTAGCAATGGTTGTTGGAACAAGTTATGCCTTATGGCAGTTAACATTTACACAAACAGGAACAAATGTTATAACAACAGGATGTTTAAATTTAACCTTGATTGATGATACTGATGCGATTAATTTAACT
>CATKEA010000227.1 GCA_949746915.1 uncultured Bacilli bacterium | reverse complement strand
TATACTTTTACCTTTTATCTATTACTAGAATCATTCCAAGGACTAGACTTTCCATAATAGGTTTTCAAATAAGTTCTAAATGATGAATTTTGGTAATCTTTAATTTCATGTTCTTTTTTGGCTTGCTCACTACGAATACGATTTAAAATAACTGAAATAGCATTTGGAATCAAACGTTCTTCAGCAATAGCAATTACTTGATTAACTCCAGATATACACCTAAGATACTCAAAATTAGAATCGAAAGTTTGCTTAAGCTTACTCTTAATTGGATTATCATCTTCATCTTTTAATTGTTCTAAAACAATTTCTAAACTATCAAGACCACAATTTTTAAAATTTTCATCAATTATTTTAGAAGTAACCTGAAATCCTTATTAATAATAGTTGTAATATCATCATCCCCTAAAGAACCAATTAAATTCTTTAAATTAAATGATCGAACTAAAATAGCTGTTTCTTTATTTATCTCTGGATCATTTTCAATAGCTTGTAAAAAAACAGTAGGAACCCTACAAAGAACTTCTTCATCTACTCTAATAAGAGTTTTTTTCCAATTATTAAACTCTTGCTTAGTCCACTCACCTTTTTGAACTTTTTTTAACATAACAAACATAAAATTTTTAAAAATAGAACGTTGCGGTTCATCTGCTGGTAATACTATATTATCATCAAGCCTTATACCAACTAAAAAATTAATATTATTACTCATAAACACAAATCCCCCTTAAAAACGTTTTATATTATAACATATATAATATAGATAAGTCAAGAAAAAACATTTTATCTAACTCTGTTTCTTTAGAAAATGATTACTAATAGTAAGTGTCAAAACCCCTAAAAAGAATCCCGCAATTACATCACTAACAAAATGAACTTTAAAATATATTCGACTCATGCAAGTCAAAATAATCATCAAAAAAAATAAAAAATATAACAAATACTTATACTTACTATTATCATAATAACGATGAATAATTAAAATAAAAAAACCATAAACAATTGTTGAAGTATAAGCATGTCCTGATGGAAAACTATACCCATCAACATTAAGAATCTTTTCAAGCGGACGACTTCTTCCGATTAATATTTTAAGTAAACTAATACTTAAAGTGCCACAAAACAAAGTAAAAATAAAATTTTTTAAAGCATAAATACGTTTCTTTTTTCTCAATAAATAAAATAATAAAATAGACAGTAAACAAATACCGACAATACTCATAATATTAGTAATTCCATAAAAAAAATTATAATAACTACTGCTTTCAAATAATCTTTCTACAACGACTGAAAAATCATCTAAAAAAGAAACCCTATCAAGAAATAATAAAAGAGCCATTGAAAAAAAGGCTAACAAACTAAAACCAAATAAAATAATATTTCTTCTTTTTTTCAAACAAATCACCTACTATCCATTAGAATTATAACACTTTTTAATAAAAATTTTCACTAAAAGTTCACAAAAATATGTATAATATTAAAACAGAGGTGATACTTTTGCTTAAAATATTAATTGTTGATGATGAAAAACTAATTCGTGAAGTAATTAAAGAATACTGTGAAGTTGAAAACTATCAAGTATTCGAAGCAGAAGATGGAAACTATGCTTTAGACATAGTCAGAAATAATGACATAAATCTAATTGTTTTAGATATCATGATGCCAAAACTAGATGGTTATTCTACTTACAAAGAAATAAAAAAAATACGAAATATTCCCACCATTCTTCTTTCAGCTAGAAGTGAAGAATATGATAAACTACTAGGGTTTGAACTGGGTATAGATGATTACATGACAAAACCATTTTCACCTAAAGAACTAATTGCTAGAATAAAAGCTGTTACTAAACGTTCAAATAAAGAAATAGAATCGTTTATATACAAAACTCTTAAAGTTGACTTTTTAGCTCATACAATTGAAATAGATAATAAAGAGATTAAAGTAACACCAAAAGAATATGAAATACTAACCTACTTTATCAAAAATAAAAACATAGCCATTTCAAGAGAACAATTATTATCAGCTATATGGGGATATGATTTCTTTGGAGATGATCGAACTATTGATACTCATATAAAAATGTTAAGAAATAATTTAGGAAAATATCGTGATCTAATTGTAACTGTTAGAGCACTCGGATACAAGTTTGAAATCAAAGATTAAGAGTAAATCTTTAAGTACCAAAATATTAAAGTTTTTAATAATCTTTTCTGTTCTTATCTTAACATTTCTTTGGCTATTCCAAGTAATATTTCTTGATAAATACTATGAATCATATAAAACAAAAGAAATAAAAAAAGCAGCTAATGAAATAATTAATGAAATACAAAAAACTAATAGTCTAACCAAATTAGATGAAATTGCTTTTAAAACTGGTGTTTGTATTGAAGTAACTAACAAAAAAGGCGAAAAAATTTATGAAAGCGCAGCCTTCAAAAAAGAATGTTTAAATGCTCACACTGCTTACTATAGATATCTTTTTATAAATAATGATTTGACTGAACAAGCTTTCAAAATAACCAATCCTACACTTCATAATAAATCTATTATTTATAGTACTAAAATAAATCCAAATATCTATTTATTTATAAACAGTTCTCTAGCACCAATTGATTCAACTGTAAAAATTCTAACTAGTCAATTAATTTATGTAACAATTATAGTTCTTTTAATTTCTGTTATCATTGCTTTCTTTATCTCAAGAAAGATTGCATCTCCCTTAGAAAAAATGAATATTCAAGCCAAAAAGCTAGCCCTTGGTGACTTTGATATATATTTCGATGAAACAAATGATATTGAAGAAATTGCCACTTTAAATAAAACACTTAACTACGCTAGATGTGAAATGAGTAGAACCGATGAACTAAGACGTGATTTAATGGCAAATGTCTCACATGATTTAAAAACACCACTTACTATGATTAAAGCCTATGCTGAAATGGTTAGAGATTTAACATATAAAAATAAAGAAAAACGTGAAAAAAATCTAAATACTATTATTGAAGAAGTAGATCGTTTAAACTTATTAGTAAATGATATTTTATCTCTATCTTCGCTAGAAAGTAATGCTGTAAACTTAAAATTAGAAACATTTTCTCTAAATGAACTAATAACAACAATTCTAAATAGATATCAAATCTTTACTACTACCGAAGAATATACCTTTATTTTTAACGAAAAAGAAGAAATATATATAGAAGCTGACAAACAAAAAATAGAACAAGTTATCTATAACCTAATTAATAATGCTATAAATTATACTGGAGATGACAAAAAAGTATTTATTGAATACAAAATAGATAACAAATTTATAACGCTAAAAATAAAAGATACCGGTAAAGGTATCAGTAAAAATGATATAAAAAATATCTGGGATAAATATTACAAAAAAGATAAAAATCACCAAAGAAATGTTATTGGTACAGGACTAGGATTATCTATTGTTAAAAATATCTTAGAAAAACATGAATTCAACTATGGTGTTGAAAGTACAAAAAATAAAGGAACATGTTTCTACTTTCAAATGCCAATTATTGATAAAAAACCTTAAAAGCCATTTTGAACATACTTAGTTTCATTTACTACTAAGAAAGCCTTACTATCCAAAGAATTAATAAGTTTCTTAAGCTTATTGATTCTTTTTTTATCAACTTCTAGAAGAAGTAAATATTTTTCCTTATCATACCCTTTTACATCAATAACACTTAAAACATAACCAGCTTTTCTAATACTATCAACAATGCTTTGATCTTTACTACTTAATGTCACAAATACTCCCAAAGTTCCATCCATAAATAAATCTGATACTATTCCACCAACATAAGTACCAGTTGCAAATCCAAGCGCATAACTAATAGCTATAAAAATACTTTCTTCATCAGTATTAAGTGCCTCTTTAACAATTAAAAACCAAACAAGTATTTCAAAAAAACCAATACAGCTAGCAACAAAATTCTTACCTTTAACTGTAAATAAAGTTCTAACAGTACCTAAACTAACATCAATAATTCTTACTAAAAATATTTTAATACATAAAATTAATATATACATAATCAAAATTTCCTTTCTAATAAAAAATAAAAGTAGTATCTTTAAAATACTACCTTACAATATTTCTGAATCATCACCACTATCATCACTAGTTGCTATATCAATAGAAGTCCTTTGACTTCTTTTTCTAAAACGCATTTCCTCAACACTATTAGAAATTCTATCTGCATCAATTACAGCTTCTTTACTTTTTCCTTTTTTATAAAACATAAAACTAATTACTACAAGTACAGTTGGAACTAATTGTAGATATGGATAATCCAAAAATACTTGCATATCACTAACACTTCCAACAATAAATTCATGATAAACAAGATAACCATTAACAAGTATCGAAAGTATCGAAAAAATTGCATACTTTAAGCGATTGTTCCTAATCTTCTTATCAAGCGTATTAAAGGAAAGAAAGAAAATAACTAATGGAATACTAGCGCAAAGAATATAATATATTTTCATGTTTTCACATCCCTATCCTTTATTCATTTTAGCATATCTTCACAGAACAATCAACTATCTTTCACGTTATTTTCACAGATAAAAAATATAATTATATTGTAACTTAAAGAAAGGAGAGAAAAATGTACATATTAAAAAATGCTTTACTAAATATGACTCGTAGAAAAGGCAAAAATATTTTAATTGGGATTATCATCACTATTATAACAATAAGTTCTTGTATTAGCTTAACAATTAATAAATCAGGAAACCTTCTTGTTACTAGCTATAAAGAATCCTCGCCACTTGAAGTATCCTTCGAACTTAATCCAATGGATTTAAGACAAGCAAGTGATGATGATAAAACCAATTTCAAAACTATGGATGTTGATTTAGTAAAAAGTATTGGTGATAGTAAACTGCTAAGTGATTACTTCTACACATTAGAAGTAAGTATGTCAAGTAATGAAATTGAAGCAGTAGATTTTGAAAAATTAGAACTACCAGATAATGTGGAACCAAGAAAAGAATTTAAAAATAATAAAATGAACCTAAATATAGGCAATTATCGTTTTACTTCATATTCTAATTTTTCTTATCTAGACGATTTTCTAAATGGTACAAAAAAAATTATTGATGGAGAATTTATAGACAATGAGTCAGAAGAAAAACAAATAATTATTTCTGAGGACTTAAGTAAAGAAAACGATTTATCAATTGGAGACACAATAAAGTTTTACTATCCAACAAATGAAAAAAAGACTTACAAATTTACTATAGTCGGAATCTACAAAGACACTTCAAGTATAGAAGATAACAGCTTTATGGGACTTTCTGCAATGAACTCTAGAAACCAAATATATACAAATTTAACATCTATCAACAAAATAATTAATGACAATGAAGAAGCCGTCGAAACAGGTTACAAAAGAATGACTAATAGTAATGGTCTAACAGCAAGATTTATTCTAAAAGATGAAGATAATCTAAATAGTTTTATAACAGAAGCTAAAGAAAAAGGCCTAAGCAATTACTACAACACTAAAACCAACGAAGATGAAATTATAGCAAGTCTAAAACCAATTCAAAATATTAGTGACTTCTCATTTGTCTTTCTAATAGTAATTCTAATAGTTGGAGGTATCATTTTAGCAGTACTAAATATTATAAATATCAAAGACAGAAAATATGAAATTGGTATACTAAGAGCAATCGGAATGAGTAAAATCAAAGTAACTGCACAACTAATTAGTGAAACCTTTTTAGTAGCACTAATTTCTCTAATAATAGGTACAACAATTGGAACACTATCTAGTCAAAAAGTTACTAATATCATGTTAAAAAAAGAAGTAACATCATATCAAGAAAAGCAAAACAATATTGATGATAATTTTGGAGGTAAACCTAACTTTGGAAATAGACCAAGTAACAATACTTTAGACAAAGTCATCAACAATAACACTAACTATATAGACAGTTTAAATGTATCTACTGATCTAACTACAATTACCAAACTTTTCCTAGTAAGTTTACTACTTACTTTAATTAGTGGAATAATAGCAGTTAGTTTTGTTACAAAATATGAACCAAATAAAATACTACAAGATAAAACATAAGAAAGGAGAAACAAATGAATATTTTAAAAATTGATAATGTAAGTTTCTCCTACGATAAAGAGAAACTGGTATTAAAAAACATCAATGCCAATTTCAAAACTGGCATTATTTACGGAATATTTGGTAGAAGTGGTGCTGGTAAAACAACACTATTATCCCTACTAGCAGGACTTGAAACACCATCTAGTGGAATAATTTCCTATAAAGACCAAGATATTTCTAAAATTAATAATGATAAATATCGTTCTACTAATATGGGGATAGTATTTCAAAGTTTCAACTTACTACCCCATTTAACAGCACTAGAAAATGTCATTTTATCTATGAATATTTCTAATATCAAAATAAATGACAAAGAAAAAAAAGCTTTAGCACTAACCCTCTTAAAAAAAGTTGGACTAGATGAAACTAAAGCCAAAAGAAAAGTTTTACAATTATCAGGTGGCGAACAACAAAGAGTAAGTATTGCAAGAGCATTATCTTATGACGCTGAAATAATATTAGCAGATGAACCAACTGGTAATTTGGATAGAGATACTGAAGAAGATATAATTAACCTTCTAACAAAATTAGCACATGAAGAAAATAAATGCGTTATTATTATATCTCACTCAGAATATGTAAAAAAAGCTTCTGACAAAGTCTACTTCTTAGCAAACGGTAACTTAAAAGAAGCACAATAAATTTGGTAATAATCACTTTTAATTATTACTCTCACCTAACTTTTAAGTGATTATTATATAGATTAAAACCATAGTAAGATACTCCCCTACTATGGTTTTATTTTTGCAAATCATTTTGCTTTATAATATATAATTGTTTATTTTGATAAAAAGCATAAAAAACATCCTCTAATTTTAACTTATCTACTTTTAAAAAATCATAAATCTTCTTTTCACTTAAATTTAAATCATTAAGTGTATCTTCTTGCATCTTTCCATCTAAAATAACAGGAAGAGGATAATCCCCAAATTTATTATCTTTCTTTTTAAAAACACTTAATTTTCCACTATTTTCTAAAATAGCATAATCAACCTCACTAATACTTTTAATATGTTGCTCTCTTAATTGAGTAAGTAAATCATCTATATTATAACGCTGTCTTACCATCTCTTTAAAATTAATAACACCTTTATTTATCATAATTGAAGGAACACCATCAAACATATCTCTTATCTTAGCATTTTTCAAAGAAATATAACTCATAATTATTTGAATAACCACTAAAAATACTATTGGCAAAATCGATAAGAAAACAGATTCTTCATGATTATCAATTGACATAGCCGCAAGTTCAGCAATTAAAATAGAAACAATCAAATCGACAATACCAAGCTGACCTATTTCCCTTTTTCCCATAAAACGATATAAAACTGTAATTAATACATAAAATAAAAATGTTCTAGTAAGTACTGTAACATAATCCATAGTATCACCATTATTATTATGGTAATATGGAATATTTTTATTCAAAATAAGTAGAATTAACTAAGAGGTGTTTTCATGAAATATTTAAAAAGTCTCCTATATGTCTTTACTCCAATATTAATATTAAGTATTATCACAACTGTCCTTTATTATTTTGATTTACTAAACAAAAATATATTTAACTGGATAATTCTAATCATCCCAATAATTTCTTTATTTATTGGAGGGACTTACTTAGGTACTAATACTTTAAACCGTGGATACTTAGAAGGTATAAAATTAGGATCAATAATTGTTGCAACTTTTTTACTTGTTAGCATTCTTGCTTTTAATATAAGCTTCTCATTTAAACAGTTTATCTACTATTTAATAATTATTATATCATCAACGCTAGGAAGTATGTTTGGAATAAATAAGAAAAAAGAAACTTAAAAACAAAAAAACTAACTATTTAGAATTAATCTCTAGTAGTTAGTTTTATTATAAATTAATAACATATTATTTTTTCTTCCATAGAATTCTTGCTGTATAAAACAAAAACACTGTAAATACTAAAACGTATCCCCACATAACAACATCACACAAGACGCCGTTTGTATATTTAGATATAACATGTGGAATACTTCTTGGCAAATATTCAGCAATTAATTTTGATATCTCTGGTACATCTAAATTAAGTCTAACAAAATCTAAAATACGCAAAAATATATCAATTGTTGCTATTCCATACACAAAAGCCGAAAAATCTTTGAAGAAAAATATAACAAGTGCTATTAATATGATTAATATTACTAAATCCCAATTCATATACTACCACCTAGAATAAATTTTACTACAAAATTAGACAAAATTCAAGATTTTTAAATGACGCTTTACATCAGTAAAAAACATTAATCATTGTTTATTATCAGTAAGTTATTGTTTACATTCTACTAATACAAAAGTTATTATTTGTAAAACAATTATCGTAATAAATATAAATATAAACTGCCCTTTCAATGTTATTAAACCATCATTAAACTTAAGATGAATACCAAAAGTTTCATATAAAATACTATGTAAATCACTTTGATAATTATTTAATATATTAGTAGTTATACTATTGGTATTAATCTGCCGTAATACACTTGTTGTCTGTGTTAGCGGAAAGAAAAAGAAAACATTTTTTATAATACCAGGATAATATCCTATTGGTATATACACTCCCGTAAAAAAACCAATAATTACACCATATAAAGTTTCAAAAGTAGAAAATGATGTTATATTATCAATAAACATTGCAATTATAAATATTATATTAGCAGAAATAATATTAGAAATTACAATCATACAACAAGAGTTTACAATTTCAGTGATTGAAAAATAATCATAATAAAATTTAAAAAAAAGTTCTATAAAAAAATAAACAAATAATGTAAGTAAAGTTGACACAATTATAGCTGAGATTATATATGTATAAATTATATTTATTTTAGAT
>CATKEA010000226.1 GCA_949746915.1 uncultured Bacilli bacterium | reverse complement strand
TTTAATTATTTGTTTTGGTAACTTCCACTAATTTGGTTCATTCCATTTTGAACTAAACGTCTAGTAATTTCACCACCAACACTTCCGTTAGCACGGCTAGTAGCATCTGGTCCTAAATTAACACCGAATTCATTAGCGATTTCGTATTTCATCTTTTCGATAGCTTGTTTAGCACCTGGTACTCTCATTTTCATTGAGTTTGTATTGTTGTTCATTTGTTTCACCTCCTATACATTTATAGATTGTGAAAAAATCAACATTTAATACATTTTTTTTATTGGAAATTTTTTCCTATAAAAAATCTTTAAACTCACTATCTTCTTCTGTTATTACAACAGTATCAATATTATTTAAAACATTATCAATCATTGCCTTATAATCAAACTTCTCTTCATTTACTAAACACTCATCAAGACTTGGATTAATAACTGGATGTTTAGGTACAAAAACAGTACAACAGTCTTCAAATGGCAATATACTAGTTTCATACGTATCTATTTTTTTTGCTATTTCAATAATTTCTAACTTATCCAAACAAGCAACAGGTCTAATAACAGGCATATTAGTTACTTCATTAATTACAGACATACTAGTAAGTGTTTGACTTGCTACTTGACCAATTGATTCACCATTAGTAATAATTAAACCTTTATATTTTTTAGCAAGCTTCTCCATTATTCTATACATCATTCTACGCATAATAGTAATTGTATATTCTCCATTACAATTTTTATAAATTGCTTCCTGGATTTCAGTAAAATTAATAACATGAAGATTAATCTTATCAGTATAAATTGCAAGTTTACGTGTAAGTTCTATAACTTTATTTCTAGCTTCAATACTAGTATGCGGAATAGCTTCAAAATAAACAGCATCAATTTTTACACCACGTTTCATTGTTAAATATCCAGCTACAGGCGAATCAATTCCACCACTTAGCATTAACATTCCTTTTGGTTGTGTTCCAACTGGATATCCACCAAGACCTTTATAAGTATCACTATATATATAAGTAAACTTTTCTAATATTTCAACTTTTAACAACATTTCTGGATTATGTACATCAACACTAATATTATCCTTGTTTTTTAATATAAGTCCACCAAGTTTCCTTGAATAATCCATACTACTAATTGGAAATTTTTTATCACAACGTTTAACTTCAACCTTAAAAGTTTTAAAATCCTTACTTATAATATAATCTATAACATTCTGATTAATAATATCTTCATTACTATCTATTTTTATTGCAACTTGATATGTATGAATTCCAAAAATATGATTAATTCTATCTAATATCTGATCCAAGTCTACATCATTAAACTCAATATACATTCTTGAAATATCCTTAGATATCTTAACATCATAATTTTTTAATTTTTTTAAAATCATTTGATATAGTGTATTTATAAAAAAATTACGATTTCCTTTCTTAGTTGTTAATTCTCCATATTTTATTAATATTACTCTATTCATAGTATTACCTCTTATTCTATATTTATAAAAGTTTAATTATCTAGTACTCTTTATAAAACTTAAACTTTCTATTGCTACTTTTAATTTTTCTAAAAAAAAGTCAACTTCTTCTTCTGTTGTTAAATGTGATAAACTTATTCTTATTGAATGACTAGCACGCTCTACATCATTATAAATTGCATCAATACTTAATGAAGCACCACCATTTGTACTACATGCTGTTTTAGTTGAAATATAAATTTCACTTTTTTCTAACTCATGAAGCAATGTTTCGGGCTTTATATCTAAAACACTAATATTTACAATATGCATAACTGAATATTGATTACTATTTATAACAACAGGCAATTTTTTTAATCCATCAAGCAATTTATCATAAACTACTTTTACTTTTGAAATATTTTTATCATAATTTTCTAAACACAATCTAAGTGCTTTACTACAACTAACATAAAGAGCAACGGCAGGTGTACCACTGCGATAAATAGTTTGACTTTTTCCACCATGAATTAATGGTTCCATCAATATTTTTTCTTTTTTTATTAAACACGCTACACCTTTTAAACCATATATTTTATGTGCACTAAAAGTATATAAATCCACACCATCTAAATTTACTTTTGTTTTTCCAAGTGCTTGAGTTCCATCAACATGTAACATAGTTTGATAATTAGACTTTACGATCTTAACAATATTTTCTATATTTTGACATATTCCGACTTCACTACTTACATGTGCAATTGACACCAAAATAGTATCTTTTCGAAGTAAACCTTTTAAATGATTTAAATCAACTAACCCATTACTATCAAGATTAACATAATCAATCTCATACCCTAGAGTTTTTAAATAATTTACACTTTCTAAAACACTAGAATGTTCAAGCTTTGTCGTTATTATATGTTTACCTCTACCTTTATATTTTAAAATGGTTCCAACTATAGCCATACTATTAGCTTCACTACTACTAGAAGTAAATATTACTTCACTAGATTTAACTCCTAATAAATTAGCAACTTGTTTAGTACTACTATCCATAAGTCTTTTACAATCAACACCTAATTTATGAAGCGAATTAGGATTTCCAATATATTCCTTTGAAACCCTAACAAATGTGTTAAGAACTTCTTCATTAACTGGAGTAGTTGCAGAATAATCTAAATAAACCATGCCTTTCACACCTTTCAAATCTTGACCTAGTATATCACAAACTTGACAAAATAACAATTTATTGATAGCATAAAAACTAATTTACAAATATAATGGTGATTAAAATGAGCATATGGAAAAAAGATCCAAAAAAAGAAGAATACAAAGAAATTGAATCATTAATAGATAATTTTTTTGAACAAATAAGAGGAAGCAAAATTCTTGAATATCGAGAAGGACAACATACCATGGCATTAGATGTTATTGATGCAATAAAAAACAAAGAAATTTTATTAATAGAAGCTGGTGTTGGAATAGGAAAATCATATGCCTATATTATTCCACTATTATATGCCACTACCAAAAACAAGAATTTTAATGGTTTTATTATCTCAACATCAACAATTGCTCTTCAAGAACAGATAAAGAAAGATATTCAAACAGCAGCTAAAATGCTAGACATAAATATCAATGTTAAAGTAGCTAAAGGAAAAAATAACTACATCTGTAGAAAAAGATTAGAATTTTTCCTATCAACATCGCCAAAAACAAGAAAAAAATACAAATATATACTAGAACAACTAACAGATGATGATATTGAAGATCGTAATAGTATCAACGAAATTCCACCAGAAATATGGGAGCAAATAAAAATAACATCGTGTAATGAAAAAGAATGTATCATGTATTTTAAATGCCAATACATAATAAATAAGAAAAGTTGGGTCAATGAAAAAACAATCATCTGTAATCATGATTTGCTAATAGATAGTCTAAGAAAAATAGATAATGAAAGAATTATTAGTGATCCATCCGTTTTAGTAATAGATGAAGCACATACTTTAGAAGCAAAAATTCAAAATGCATACCAAGAAAACTTAAATGCAAGAAAAATAATAAGTTTAATTTATAAAATTTATGAAGATTCAACAACAGATCAACAGTTAATAAATTTTGACGGAGAAATTCCCTACAATCTAAACTTAATATTTAAAAAAATCAGTAAAAAAGCACACCGTGAATTTGAAGATAAAAAAAGGCAAAATATTGAATATGCTGAAGCTGATAAACTTGGTTTTAAAGTAACCAAACCAATAGAAGAAACAATAGACCAATTTTTAAAACAAATTAATAATTTATTAAAAAGAATCAAAAAATATAAAAAATTTAATAATTGCACAAACGATTTAGAAAATTTATTATATATAGTTAATATTTTTGAAG
>CATKEA010000225.1 GCA_949746915.1 uncultured Bacilli bacterium | reverse complement strand
TTTTCTTCTGGCCATGAGTGTCCAGTAGTTAGGCTTCCACCTTCTCCATAGCCTCCAATAAATCCTGAATTAAGGCTAGCATTTCTTCCGCTTAACGGATTTCCACTAGCATCTATCATTACTCCCATAACATATTCCCAAGCTCCACCTGATAAATCATAGATTCCAGAAATATTTCCAGTTGTAGTTGCAAGATATCCAGTTTCGGTATTATATGGGAGAGTTACATCAGATGTAGTTCCATATTTATTACATGCTCTATTATCATTAGTATATCCACAAGTTGGTTCATTTACTGATGCATATCCTGTTATATAATTACTATTATTATTGTTTCTTACACTTGCCTCTGATCCATATTTTGAATGTTGTAAATAAGCAACTGCTCCCCATTCACTATTCTTCATCATATGACTATCTAAATTTCTTTTATAATCATAGGTCGTATAAAAAGCATTTCCTACTTGGATATTTCTCCAACTTACTACATTCGGCTTTATTTGGACTCCATCTGCATTTCTCGAATTATCAGGATTACTATTAGACTTACTAGTCTCAAACTTTCCGACCCACATTCCATTTGTATCAAAACTAGTAAATGCTGGATGCGTTAACCATTCACCTTTCTTGTTTCCAGTTGATGGGGTTACTCCTTTAGGTTCAAACTCTACTTCTATAGTTTGGACTTTGGTACTATCTATATCTGTTAAACCACTGTACTTCTCATCATTAAATATCTTATAGCGATATCTTGGTATCCAGACAAAATATGACTCTATTTCAGCTTCTGGTATTATTTCATTATTCTTGTATATTTTACCTTCATCTTTTAAGATAACAGCATTAGCCCACATCTTCTTTTCATAACTATACCATTCTGTTTTGGTATCTGCTTTATGCACTGTTCCATCATTATCTATTGTTACTGGAATTAACTCTTCACTTAAGACTGGATCTGTTCCATTTAAAACTCTTTCTTTATACGTTACTCCTCCATATGATAAAGTGATTGTTACTTTACTTTCAAAAATCTTATTCATCATCTCTTCTGTTGTTGGTGTTGTTTCATCTAACCATAGTCTTAAGTGTAATGTCACTTCTTCATTT
>CATKEA010000224.1 GCA_949746915.1 uncultured Bacilli bacterium | reverse complement strand
TTTCTTCAATGGTATCAAGATATCCATGATTAATAGAATCTATCATTATCTCAACAAATTTTTCTTGATTATTAATAGTAAGATTTAACTGCGAAGCAGTTTGCTCACTAAGTTCTGTAATATTATTATAAACATTTTTATATGTTAAATTTCTTATAAATTTAATATAGAATACTGACATAACAAAAAACAGAAAAAAGATAAAGCCAACAAATAACCATATCAACTTTGATTTATAGTACGCTTTTTTTACTTTACTATCTTTTTTATTTTTCATCTTAAACACCTCTATTATTATTCAATAATACAATTATACTAAAACAATCAAAAAAAGAGAAGTCCTAACTTCTCTAATTATTTAGTTTTTGCTGTTCTATCAGTAATCCAGAATGGTCCAAACTCAATTGCATTAAATTCTTTTCTACTATAATTAATTACTTTATATCCAAGACCAGTACACTCTGTAACTTTACCATCACTATATTGTGTAGTTTTCTTATTCCACATACAAAACTGTGGTTCCTCTTCGTTTTTTACATGAAGAAAATCAACAAATACTAAAGCCATCCAAGCAAATAAAACTATCCAAAGAACAATATTAACAATTCTAGATATTAATCTTTTTTTATCTTCATGATCCTTCTCCGCTTTCTTTCTCTTAATCTTCTCAGAACCCTCTACATTAATTTTCTTTTCACTCACCATATTTTCATTTTCCATTATAAATACACTCCTATTTCTTTTTAAATTCAAAATCATTTAAAGTTAATCTCTTAACAATGCTTTTTGGTATTTCCTGATTACAAATTCTAGCTGACATTGCATTATATAAAAGCCTAAGTCTAACTTTATCAGCATCCCTCATACTAACAAATTTAAGTAAAAGTGGATTACCCGTTTCAAGTAACAAGTATATTTCTGCAGCGGTTGATCTAAATATTATCGAATGAGCTGATACTGCATGATAAGGAATAGTTGTTACTTCCTTTCTTCCACCAAAAGAAAGTGAATTATCAAATAAAACCATTTTCTTATCAGTAATAAGTCCATGATCCTTTCCAACTTTGTACACTGCTAATAAAGTTTCATCATCATATACATAATCTTTAGCATAAGATGGTATTTCACTCAAATCAAGTGCTTTTGTAAAATTAAAGTGTTTAGTTACCTCTTTATATCTTATGTAAGCCATACTATCACCCATATAAATTATAACATATAAAATCTATAATTAATAGGTATTTTTCCTAAAAAATTAATACATTTTTCTAGCAAATTCTTAACTAAAAAGTAAGACCCAATAATACATATTATCTACCTTTGTAACACCAATACCAATATTTTTATAACTAGGATTAATAATATTTTTATTACTGCCAAGAGAACTATTCCAATATTCTAAAACATCATTACAATTATCATAGTCTTTAGCAATATTTTCACCTAAAATAGAAATATTATATCCCAAATCTGAAGCTATACTATAAAAGTTCTTCCCATTAGGTCTAGTATGACTAAACTTTCCACTCCAACCAATTTCTAATGCTCGTACTGTAGAAGCATTATTTAATTGTTCAGAAAGATTTAAAAAACCAACATTATGTTCCTTACGATACTCATTAATAATATCAAATAGATAACTAATAATATCTTTATTTATATCAACTTGTTTTATAGAATCACTAAGTAAATCATCTATATTGGCTTTATACAAAGAGCGATCAATATAACTAAGAACTTTACTTCTTACACGCCTCTTTGTCCCATCAATATCTATTTCATAAAAGACACTTTCTTTTTTTGTAAGCTTAACACCATATTTATACTCTTCCTTAGTATTCTCCTCAATCTTAGTATCTATACCATTATCTAGTACTAAATCCTTAGTACTACTTGTAGAATTCTTATCAACAATTGTAAGAGTAGTCATCTTCTCTGTTTCATTAAAAGCTTCATCAGTTGCAACAATTTTTATATCATAAGTACCTTTACTAGTATAATTTTGCATATTAGTATCACTAAATCTAAATATGCATTTCCTACTACTATTATCCTTGCAAGCTAAAACAAAAGACGCCGGATTATATTTATCGCCTTCTTTAATAGTTAAATTTCTAAGTTTTAATAAAGGTTCTTCATCATCCTTAACAGTAATAGTTGAGTTATATATTTTATCATCGATTAAAATAACTGCACTATACGAACCGACATCATTTAAGATATCACTCTCGACTATCCAATCATCATAATATAATGTTAAAGTTCCCTTAACATTTTTCCCATTAAAAAACTCACCAACACTAGGTACCTTACTACCTATAGAAAGTTCTATATTTGAAACAATATCATCAAAATTAACAAAATTCCTCTTAAAATATAAAATTATTAAAAATAAAACAACAAGTAAAACAAATATAACTAAAAAAGTTCTAACTACCACTTTATTAATCTTTCGTTTCATAATAACACCCCATTTAATAAAAGTAAGCATAGTTTCCAATTGAATTATATAATACCAGCATCAAACTAGCAACAAAAAAAGAGAAATATCCATTCCTCTTTTCATTAAATTTATTTAGTCCAGTAAACTTTTTGTGTTCCACCATTATCATAATGAACTATATAATAACATTCATGATATTCTTTAAATGGCCATAAACCAGTAGTATAACTTCCAGTTTGATTAATATCAGCTACATTAAAGCTATCAGATATATAAGTTCCATTTCCTTGGCTGTGAACATTTACTGTTTCAACTAATTTATTATCAGCATATCTATCAATTGAAGTAATAATATGAGATTCACTTATTACTTTTAATTGTTTACTTACAACAGAAGCATTACCCTGTTGATTATAACGATAAACTGCAACGTCGTTATCATTTTTTTGATAATCTAAGTGCCATTTAGTACCATTATATTTTAATACATAAATATCATAATTATTTGAATCAACAATATTTAATCCCTCAGCAGTTAAATACTTTCTAATTTCATTTTTACCAACAGCAAGTTTTAACTCACCTGAGTTTTTAGTCCAATTACTCATGATATCAGCTAATTTTCCAGTTTCATCATCCTTAATAGCAATTGTTACATTATTATCTGTAAATCTACTACTATCATCAGCTCCACCTTTTATTTGACGAATATAATCATTCTTTAACTCAAATAGAGAAGCACGAGATGCTTTAACCATAATATATTTAGCTCTAACTGTCGTATTTTTTACAACATTTTTGTAATCTTCTGTATCCCATTCTTTAAAACTTACGACATTATCACTACCAACCTTAATTTCAGCAGGTACATTTGGTGCTACAACAGTAGTTGTTCCATAATCTACAGTGACTTTATTAATTTCACTTCCATAATAATCTAAGAATGTTACAGTATATTGTTGTTTTTCTTGAGTATAATCAGCATAAACCTCTAAATCAGATGTAACATGCTCATAATCTTGTAACCATCCACTAAAAGTATATTTCCATTCTTGTGTATTAGATCTTGTTGGATCCTGTGGTGCTACTGCATTATCATCATACATAACATATTGAGTATCTAATATAGTTCCATCCCAATCAATAAATTGAACCTTTAATTTTTGATCTTGATCAGCTATTCCATCATCATTTTTATCTCTATTAGCAGTATATGTAACTGTTACTTCAACGTCTGTTGCTTCCATTGTTCCTTCAACTACTTCTTTATCTACTGTATAGTTTTCTTTCATAGTTGATTTAATACTGTATGCTTCACCTTCAACTAATGACTTAACAACTGGTTCAAATACTTTAGCTCCTTTGTTATTAACATAGTTAATTGTCAATGTATAATGGGCTTCTTCTCGATCATCTACACCATTGTTATTATTATCTTTTTCTGGTGTATATGTAACTGTTATTTCAACATCTTTCGCTTCCATTGTTCCTTCAACTATTTCTTTATCTACTGTGTAGTTTTCTTTCATAGTTGACTTAATACTGTATGCTTCACCTTCAACTAATGACTTAACAACTGGTTCAA
>CATKEA010000223.1 GCA_949746915.1 uncultured Bacilli bacterium | reverse complement strand
TAGATATATTAATTTTAGAAATTACATTATTTCATTAAAAAAATATAATAAGAACAATTCAGCTATGTCTTTTTTCTCACCTCAAAAAAGAAATTTATCTATTAAAGCAGAGGCTTTTAAAATTTCTAATCCAGTAGTTAATAAAAATCAACCTTATTATAGAGTAGCAGAATATTTAGATGTTGATGACAAGGAAGAGTTTTTAGAAATGGATGAAATAGAAAAATCAGTCGGAGAAGGTAATGTTATAAAAGGATATAAAGGGTATGTTAGAAAATAGATATGTAAATGAGTATATAAAATATTTAGAAGTAGAGAGAAATTATTCATTAGAAACGATAAAAAATTATGAACGTGATATTGAGGAGTTTTTTTCTTATTGTGGTAGTGAAGGTATTAATTATTTAAGGATTAAATATGATGATGCTAGATTTTATGTTATGTATTTAAAAGATAAAAAGAATAATTCAAGTAGTAGCATTTCTAGAAAAATATCTTCTCTTAGGAGCTTTTATAGATATTTACTTGGTAAACAAGTAATAGATATTAATGTATTTCATTTAGTTACATTACCTAAAAAATCTCAAAGATTGCCTAAGTTTTTTTCTTATAATGAGTTAGAGGAGTTATTTGTTGTACCAAATCTTGATACTTCAATTGGGCAGAGAGATGCACTTATTTTAGAAATGCTTTATGCTACTGGAGTACGTGTTAGTGAACTTGTAAATATTAAAGTAAAAGATATTACAATAAGTGATAATAGCATTAAAGTTTTAGGAAAAGGTAATAAAGAGCGAATGGTATATTTTCAAAATGTATGTAAGAAAAGACTTAATTTGTATTTAAAAGATGGTTATCTTGATTTAAACAAAAAGAAGAGTGACTATTTGTTTTTAAATCATAATGGTGAAAAAATTACTACTAGAGGAGTCGAATATATACTTGATAAAATTATTAAGGAAACATCATTAAATAAAAATATATCTCCACATATGTTAAGACATTCTTTTGCAACACATTTACTTAATGAAGGATGTGAACTTACTAGTGTACAGGAGTTACTTGGTCATGAAAGTTTAACTGCCACTAGTATTTATACACATGTTACGAGTGATCGATTAAAGGAGGTTTATTATAAAACTCATCCTAGAGCAAGAAAGTGTCAAGAAAAGTAATATACATTGTTGTGTTACTTTTTTTTTGTTATACTTTTAATATAGGAGTGATGTTATGAAGTACGTTTATTCTTTTAAAGAAGGAAATAAAGATATGAAAGATATCCTTGGTGGTAAAGGAGCTAATCTTGCAGAAATGACTAGTATAGGTCTTCCTGTACCACAAGGTTTTACAATTATTACTGATGCTTGTATTAAATATTATTTAGATAATGAGACAATTAGTGAAGAAATCTTAAAACAAATAGATGATAAGTTAAGAGAACTTGAAAGTATTTCTTTAAAAAAGTTTGGGGATAAAACAAATCCACTTTTAATATCTGTTAGAAGTGGTGCTAGAGCAAGTATGCCTGGTATGATGGATACAATTTTAAATTTGGGTTTGAATGATGATGTTGTAGAAGGATTTATTGAGATTACTAATAATCCGTGGTTTGTTTATGATTCATATAGAAGATTTATTCAAATGTTTGCTGATGTAGTTATGGGGTTTCCTAAAAGTTCATTTGAAAGATTGTTTGATAAAATAAAAGAAGATAAAAAGATTATCAAAGATACTGATTTAAGTGCTGATGATTTAAGAGAAATTGTTCAAATTTATAAAGAAGAGTATTTTAAACTTGCTGGTGTTGAGTTTCCACAGAATCCTATGATTCAACTTATTGAAGCTGTTAAGGCCGTTTTTAGAAGTTGGAATAATGAGAGAGCTATTTATTATCGTAAACTTAATGATATACCTGATGAATGGGGAACAGCTGTTAATGTTCAAGAAATGGTTTATGGTAATAGTGGAGATACTAGTGGAACAGGTGTTGCTTTTACTAGAAATCCTGCTACTGGTGAGAATAAACTATATGGCGAATATTTAATGAATGCTCAAGGAGAGGATGTTGTAGCTGGTATTAGAACGCCTCAAAGTATTGATACTTTAAAAGAAGTTATGCCAGAGTGTTATAAAGAGTTTGTAAGGATTTGTAAAATATTAGAAGAACATTATAAAGATATGCAAGATATGGAGTTTACTATTGAAAAGGGAAAACTTTATATGTTACAAACAAGAAATGGAAAAAGAACAGCACAAGCAGCAGTAAGAATAGCTGTCGATTTAGTAAATGAGGGTATGATTAGTATAGATGAAGCTATACTTAGAGTTAATGCTAAAGATTTAGATCAGTTGTTACACCAGACATTTGATACTTTAAGTTTGAGTAATGCTAAAGTTATAGCTAAAGGTCTTGCTGCTTCTCCTGGATCAGCAACAGGTAAAATATATTTTACAGCAGGTGATATAGTACAAGCCCATGAAGCTAAAGAAAAAGATTTGATTTTAGTTAGGTTAGAAACTTCTCCTGAAGATATTACTGGGATGAATGTTGCTAATGGTATTCTTACTGTTCGTGGTGGAATGACTTCTCATGCTGCTGTTGTAGCACGTGGTATGGGAAAATGTTGTGTTTCAGGATGTAGTGATATTAAGGTTGATGAAGTAAAAAAGGAATTGATTGTTAGTGATGGTACAGTTTATCATGAAGGAGATTTTTTAAGTTTAGATGGTTCTACTGGTAATGTTTATGGAACAAGAATTAAAACTATTGATCCAGAAATAAGTGGTTATTTTGAAACTTTTATGAAATGGGTTGATGAAGTTAGAAGTCTTGGAGTAAGATGTAATGCTGATACTGTAAAAGATGCTCTTAATGCTCGTAAGTTTGGTGCAGAAGGAATAGGTCTTTGCAGAACAGAGCATATGTTTTTTGATCCAGTTAGAATATTTAATTTTAGAAAAATGATTACAGCAGAAACAATTGAACAAAGAGAACAAGCATTGGAAACGATTTTACCATTTCAGAGAGAAGATTTTGAAGGTTTGTTTAAGACTATGGATGGTTATACTGTAACAATACGTTTGTTAGATCCTCCATTACATGAGTTTTTACCTCATACAGATGATGAAATATTAGAGTTAGCAGAAAGCTTGAAAATGAGTTTTGATTCTTTAAAAGCAAGAGTTGAGTCATTGAAGGAATTTAATCCAATGATGGGACATAGAGGATGCCGACTTGCTGTTACTTATCCTGAGATTGCTAAAATGCAAACGAGAGCTGTAATAGAAGCAGCAATTAATGTAAGTAATCTTGGAGTTCGTGTTAATCCAGAAATTATGATTCCATTAATTGGAGATTTAAATGAAATGAAATATGTAAAGGAAATTGTTTGTTCAGAAGCTGATAGAATAATTAAGGAAAAGAATAGTTTTATTAAATATCATGTTGGAACGATGATTGAAATACCAAGAGCTATTGTTATTGCTGATCAAATTGCTGAGGAAGCAGAATTTTTCTCTTTTGGGACTAATGATTTGACACAACTTACGTATGGTTTTTCAAGAGATGATTCATCTAAATTCTTGAGAGATTATTATGATAAAAAAATATTTGAGTTTGATCCTTTTGCTAGAATAGATCAAGTTGGTGTAGGTGAACTAATGAAGCTTGGTATTGAAAAGGCTAAGAGGGTAAGGCCTGATATTAAACTTGGCATTTGTGGTGAACATGGTGGGGATCCAGCAAGTGTTGAATTTTGCCACGAGCTTGGACTTACATATGTATCTTGTAGCCCATATAGAATACCTATTGCAAGACTTGCAGCTGCTAAGGCTGCTATTAAACAAAGGATAAATAAGTAATTTGGAATAATAATCGCTTTGGACAAAATAAAATTTATATAAAATATTAAAGACTAAGATAACTTATGGTTGTAGATCTTAGTCTTTTTTGTATTTGGTGTAATAAAAATTTGACGATATTAAAAATGTGATTATTATACACTAATTCAGAATTAAAGGACATATTAC
>CATKEA010000222.1 GCA_949746915.1 uncultured Bacilli bacterium | reverse complement strand
ATTTTTTAGAAGCAAGCATAAAAGAAAATAAATTATCTGGAGTTGGTTTTAACCTTGCTATTACAAAAGACAATAAATTCATAGTTTTTAGTCCTGTTTCTAACAATCAAGCAACTATCCAAGCAATTGCTAATAAAAATTTAAATGAATTAGAAAATTTAGACGTTTTAACATTAGATTACATCTTACAGTTTTACAATCGAAATAAAACAAACTTAAAAATATTTTTCAACTTACTACCAGCTGCCATTCCTATAACATCTGAAGAAAATCTAGAGACTTTAAAAAACATCAATAAAAATTACATATACCACCTATCAAAAACCATTGAACAATATCCTTCATTAAACATCTATCTTGGAAGTGTTAATGCCAATTTAATTCAATTACTCAAATCACAAAACATAAAAAGAAAATTAGGAATTGTTTTATTTGGTGGTAACTTAAATTATATTGATGTAGACTTTTATGTTTTTGGAACAAGTCTTTTAAGTGATAGAATATTTAAACAACAACTAGATTTAGGTAAAGAAATTATTATATACATTGGAACTATAGATGACTTAAATACCACTTATGAATATTTTAAAGGTGAAAAATCAACCGCACTAGCTGGAAGTATCTTTAACGAAATATACTTTTTAAATGATTACCCCGAATTATTTTTCAATCTTTTTAAAGAATAATAAAAAGTAAGTATAATAATTATCAAAATTATACTTACTTTTTTCTTTTAACTAATTCATTATGATAAAAATATATTTCATATTTAAGATTATTACTATCACAATAATCACTAATTTCTAAAGCTAAATTGTGAAAATAACTTCTATCTTTCTTATTGTATATAATTTGATATTGCTTTATCAAAGCTGGATATTTAAAATATATATACTTTAAAATATCCCCTTTATAACTACCTCTTAAATTCAAATCTTCAAACCAATACTCACAAACAAAATCTTTACTAATATTTACTATTTCTTTAAAATCTGTTATATAAGGAAATATTGGTGACATAAATAAAATAGTATATATCCCATTATCATGCAAAACTTTCAAAATTTCTAATCTCTCTTTTATAGAAGAAGCATTATCCATATCATTTTTAAAATTTTCATCCAAAGTATTTATTGAAACAGCAACTCTTAAATTTTTAAATTGCTTTAACAAATCAACATCTCTTAATATAAGCTTCCCTTTTGTTGAAATGTCTAAATAAATTGTATCTTTTACCTCAAGTAACTGTTCTAATATTCCTCTAGTTAAAAAATATTTTTCTTCAAATTCATTATAACAATCTGTAACCGAAGACATAAACACTCTTTTACCCTTAAGTTTACTGACATTTATATTCTTAAAACATCGTTTAACATCAATAAAACTTCCCCATTCTTCCTTATGATTAGTAAATCTTTTCATAAATGAAGCATAACAATACTTACAACCATGTGGACATCCCACATATGGATTTATTACATAATCAGAAACAGGTAAGTTTGATTTTGTCACATAATCTTTTGTTATTATCTCTTTTACTACAATATTCATCTAAAAATCACCTACATAAATATTATTATATCACACATATCAAACAAATGTACTAAAAATATATATAATCACAAAATTTCTATCTATAACAATACACCATAATTAGCATAAACCATTGCAACAATATCTGTAATAACAGAAATCTTTTCTGCTAGCTCCGGACCTAAAGTAGCTATCAAATTACTAAAATCAACAATATAATCTACATTTTCATACATTACTTCATGTTTAACAATTAATCTCTCTACTTCTTCTTTTTCTAAGATATTTCCTTTAATACTAAAAAAGTCTACATCATAATCCAAAGCTAAATCAACTTTATTATAACTATCAATTATAACACCTAACTTAAAATCTGCTTTATCACGACTTGTACTTAAATAAGAATATATTTCAGGTGATGGACTTTTTATATATACATCAACCCAAGAATACTCTTTTAATATCGACAAAACTTCATCAACAAAACCCGAATTATCAGTTGAATTCTCAAGACTTAGAACTAAGCTATCTGTAGTTTGAGTCTTAGTATATAAATCAAGAATATCAGTCAAAGAAAGTAAATTATGGATCTTAACCATATTACCAATATTAAGTCGACGTATTTCATCAGGAGATTTATTAAGTAATTCTTGTTCAGTCAAAGACAATCGTTTTAAGTTTTCATCTGCTAAAGCAATTATCTCTTTATAATTAGTATAATATAAATCAACTGCTATACCAGTTATAAACCTACTCTTAAGAGCCAACATATAAGCCTCACGACTACTTATTGGCGAATTCTTAGTTGGAAGCCCACCGTATGTTATTAATTTCATAATATCACCTCTAATACAATATATGAAACCAAAAAAAATAATCTCCTAAGAGATTACTTTTGTAACATATTAAGTAAATTAACTTTAAACATATCCTTTTCTGGATTTGTCTTAGAAATCATAACTCCCTTATATGTAGAAAGCTCAGCACGATGACCCTCTTCTAAAATACTATCTGGAGTAATATTAGTAAGTAAAATAATTTTTTTATCTTCATACACAGTATAATGTAATATAATAACACCATGCACTTTTGCAAATAAATCATCTGTAGGTAACTTTAATTCATAAGATTTTGATTTTTCTTTCTTATTCTGAGAAACTAATTCTCCAAGAAAATTACCACTTCGTAGTTCTGGATAGAACTCAAATGTTAACTTTTTATATGCTAACATATTATATTTTCTTACTGATCTTTCTTTTTTCTTAAATTCATTTTCATTTAAATAATCAAAAATATATGATTGCTTCATATTCATAATATCAACCCCTAACCCACTGATTCTTGAACCCCTGTATCTTCAAGATGCCTATATTATAGCACAATATATCATATTTGTCAACAAAATTATTACAAATTTGTTAGATAGTCATAAATACTAAAAATTATAGCTTTTCATACTTACCATTCATTATTGAATATAAATAAATATTAACCTTCTTACCTGTTTTAAAAACTACATAATCTCTATATCCTGATAACTGTTCGTAATAAGCCTTATCATCTATTTCTTTTAATTTATAATCTATTATATCTACATAATCATCATATTCTAACATTAAATCAATTATACCATGATTATTATTACCATCTCTATTATCCAAAAACTCATACTCTTTATAAATATTAGCATTAGAGACATTTTTTAAAAGATCACTTTCTAAAAATAACTTCAACTTATTCTTATAAAAATCTAAAATATTTAAAGTATCTATCTCAGGATTTTTAAAATCAATTACTTCAAATAAATAATGCATATATTTACCAAACTTAAGATTCTCAAAAGTATCACTATCAATAATCGTTTTAATCTTTTTGGAAAAAGATGTACTATCTACTACTGTATTAGAAATATCAAGTGAAACCTCTTCAATAACAAAATCATTATCACCAATAAGACTTTTAATATCAGTTTTTTTATTAATCAAATAATCTTTAGTAAGACCAATATTATTTATATCAATATTTTTAGTATAACTCTTTAAATCTATACAAATACTATCAAGTACTTTTTTAAATGAATCATACTTCATTCGCTCCTCTTTAACAACAACATTATGTTCATCTCTGCTTTTAGTTGCTTCATCATTTAATGAAAGAACAATAATCATTTTTTCTTTAGCACGAGTTAAAGCCACATAAAACAATCTTATTTCCTCAGATATTTCTTCTCTTAAATAATCATTTTTAAGCAAAGTCTTAGTTATTAATGTTCCAATTCCTTCATTAAAATATGGAGTAATAATTCCATATTTATTATCATAAACAAATCTATCTTTTATATCAGCCTTATTAAATTTAACATTTAACATTGAATAATAACAAATTGGAAATTCTAATCCCTTTGATTTATGAATTGTCATAATAGATACACTATTACCAGCTTCTGTATTTAAAGAAAACTTAATATCATAATCCTTAAGCATTATTTCAAAATACTTAGAAAAGTCATAAACATTATATCCTGCCTCAGCCATATTACCTGCAAGCTTAGCAATATATTCAAGTCTAGTAATTGTATTTTCTATATCACCAATAGTAATTAACTTTTCATAAAAATTAAACTCATAAAGAATCTTCTTTATAATATTATCTAAACTTGTAACTTCCAATATATCTACTATTTTAAGAGCACTTTTTACAATATCAGTATCATAATAACTTCCAGTTTCTAACACATCAAAAATTTCTTCATCAAACATTCTAAACAAAAAACTTCTAGCAACACTTAAAAAACACATCTTAAACTCATCATCTAATCTCTTTTCCTTAAGACATATAATAAGTTTTAAAATATTATTTATAATATGAATATTAATATCTTTAGT
>CATKEA010000221.1 GCA_949746915.1 uncultured Bacilli bacterium | reverse complement strand
AATTAATGAAGATAAGATTATTTTTACAAATGACAATTTATTAAACGAATATAATACTTTAATAGATAAATTAAAATAACAAATATAATATTAAAAAGAGAATTATCTTGATTTTTAATGACTTTTATGTTATAATATAGCCACTTAAATGTTTTGGGGGTTACATTATATGAATGGGTTTAGTATTGAATTAGAAAATCGAGATACCTTACAGCAATCAGTTAGATCTTCTGAAAAGACTGATCTACTTTATTATGCTATTAAAAGAATCTTTGATATTATTGTGTCAATTACTGCACTTATTGTGTTAAGTCCATTATTATTAGTGATTGCTATTTTAATAAAATTGGATTCTAAAGGTAGTGTAATTTTTAAACAGGAAAGAATCGGAAAAGATGGAAAACCAATTTATATCTATAAATTTAGAAGTATGATACCAAATGCTGATGAGGTATTAGAACAATTGATAAAAAAAGATAAAAACATAAGAAAAGAATATCAGATTAATAAAAAATTAGAAAATGATCCACGTGTTACTAGAATAGGTCGATTCATAAGAAAATTTTCTATGGACGAGCTACCACAATTTATTAATATTATGTTAGGTGATATGAGTTTTGTCGGACCAAGACCATATTTATATCGTGAAAAGAAAGATATGAATCCATATTACTATAACATTATAAAAATGACACCAGGATTAACAGGATTATGGCAAGTCAGTGGTAGAAATAATATAACATTTAAGAATCGTTGTCGATTAGATAATAAATATTACGAAATTCGTAGTATAAAAATAGATTTAATAATAATTTTAAAAACTTTTGAAGTAGTATTCTACAAAAAAGGTGCAAAGTAAAAAGAGAATAAAAAGAAAAGAATAAAAAAGAATTTTAATAAGAAGGGTACCAATAATATACAAGAAGACTATATGCGAATAAATAGGTATTCACATATGGTCTTTTTTCGTGAAAGGGGGAGGTAGTGTGACTGTAGATATTATATGTCCATTATATCAAGCAGAAAAATATATTGAAAAGTTACATCATTCTTTACTAAAGCAGAAAAATGTTAGCATCAATAATATTCACTATATTTTAACAGAATCAACTGATAATACAGAAGTAATTTTAAATAAAATGAATATTAGTTATCAGAAAATAAAAAGAAGTGAGTTTTCGCATAGTTTAGTAAGAGAACAAGCTGTAAGAAGAATTGATGATAATCCTGATATTATTTGTTTTATTACACAAGATATCGTGATTGAAAGAGAAGATTGGTTAGAAAAACTAATTGAACCAATCATAACTAATAAAGTAGCAGCAACTTATAGTAGACAACTTAGTAAGTTTAATAATATCGAAAAATATACTAGAGAATATAATTATCCAGAAAAATCATTTATAAAGTCGAAAAATGATATAGAATCACTAGGTTTAAGGACATTTTTCTCTTCTGATGTTGCATCTGCTATAAAAAAAGATATCTTTTTAAAGCTAAATGCTTATGATGGAAAAAATCTTCCAATTAGCGAAGATATGTATTTAACTTATAAATTGATAATGAATGATTATAAAGTAATGTATTGTTCTGATTCCGTAATATATCATTCACATAATTTTAAATTAAAGGATTTATATAAACGTTATAAATTAACAGGTAAGTTTTTAAAAGAAAATGAATACTTGGACAAGTATAAAACTACCTCAAGTGGAGCCTCTCTTGCTAAATATATTTTGAAAAGATCACTTCAAGAAAAAAATATTAAGGTCTTAATAAGATATCCCTTTGATATGGCAGTAAGACTGCTTGGAATGAAAGTAGGTAAGATGTAGTATGAAAACAAAAATAAAAGTATTACACTTTGTTCCTAATTTATATTCAGGTGGAACAGAAAATTTTATCATGAATATGTATAAAAATATTGATAGAGATAAAGTTCAATTTGATTTTCTAGTACATACTGATAAAAAGGGATTTTTTGAAGAAGAAATTGAACAGTTAGGAGGTAAAATATACCGTTTTCCTGTAAAAGATAACTATAATATTTTCAAATATATTAAAGATTTAAATAAATTTTTTAAAGAACATCAAGAATATAAAATTGTCCACGGAGCAATGCCAAGTCTTGGCTTTATCTATTTAAAAATAGCTAAGAAAAATAATGTTCCAATTAGAATAGCACATAGTCACACATCGTTTTATGATAAAAGTATTAAAGGATACATAAAAAATTGCTCATCGAAATTAATGAAATACTATTCAACTTTAAACTTAGCATGTTCTAATAAAGCAGGTAAATACTTATTTGATAAAAAAACATTTGAAATTGTTCATAATGCAATAGACCTTGAAAAATATTACTTTAATATTAAAAATAGAACTAGTGTAAAAAAACAGTTTAATTTACCAGCTGACAAAATCATTTTAGGACATGTAGGAAGATTATCAAGTGAAAAAAATCATCGCTTTTTAATTGAACTTATGAGTAAGTTAGATAAAGAAAAATATACAATGGTCTTTGTCGGTGGAGGACCTTTAGAAAAAAAATTAAAAAGAATAGTCCAAAAAAAGCATTTAGAAGGAGCAGTTATCTTTTTAGGAGTACAAAACAATGTAAATGAAATACTAAGTGCTTTTGATATCTTTCTTTTACCATCACTATTTGAAGGGCTACCTACAGTTGCCATAGAAGCTCAAGCATCAAGATTACCATGTATCATTTCTTCTAAAGTAACAAACGAAGTGGTGTTATCAGAAAATGTCCAATTAATTTCACTAGAAAAAGAAAAATGGTTAAAAGCTATTCAAGAAACAGATATAAATCTTAATCGCCAAATGCTAAACAAAGAAATATTAAAATCATATGATATCAAAAATGAAGCCCAGCGATTACAAAGTATCTATCAAGAAAAAGTAAAGGGTGAAATGTAAAATGAAAAAAATAAAAAGACGATTTCATCAATTAAATGTTTTAATTAAATATAGTATTTGTTATATTATTCATCTTTTCTTATTCAATAAAAAACAAAATATTTGGCTTATTGCAGAAAGAGGAAATGAAGCTAGAGATAATGGTTACGTTTTTTATCAATACATAAAAACAAATCATCAAAGTCAAAAAGTTTTATATATAATTACTAAAGATTCTCCTGACATAGAAAAAATTGCTAAAGAAGATAGACTTATAAAAGGAACATTAAAACATTATTTTTTATATATGAATGCTCAGGTTTTGATTAGTACACATATTATGGGATATGCTCCAGATATGAGACTCTTTACAAAATTTAATAAAATCTCTTTTTTTAAACCAAGAGGTAAGCAAGTATTTTTACAACATGGAATTATCAATAATTATTTAAAAGAATTAACACCAAAAAAAATAGACATTGATCTATTTATCTCTGGAGCAAATCAAGAATACAAATATCTATTACAAGACTTTGGACATACAAGTGAAACAGTAAAATATACTGGTTTAGCACGATTTGATAATTTAATAGATAATAGTAAAAATCAAATATTATTAATGCCTACATGGCGAAAATATTTATTCAATAAATCGATAGATAACTTTCAAGTAAGCGAATACTTTAAAAAGTTTAACAAACTTATTAATGATAAAAAGCTTCACGAATTTTTAGAAAAAACAAATACCTACTTGTACTTTTACCCACACTATGAAATTCAAAAATATATAATGACCTTTAAAACAACTTCAAAAAGGGTAATAATTGCTAATAAAGAAAACTACGATATTCAAGATCTATTAAGAACTTCTAAAGTATTAATAACTGATTACTCTAGTGTTTTTTATGATTTTGCTTATATGAATAAACCTATTATTTATTATCAATTTGATTACCAAGACTTCTATAGTAAACATTACGAAAATGGTTACTTTGATTTTGAAAAAGATGGCTTTGGTCCTGTTATCTATGATTATGAAAAATTAGTTGATTCAATTATTGATAGCTATAATAAAGAAAATCAAGATAAATATACCAACAGGAGTAAAAACTTTTTTGGATATAATGATCATAATAATTGCAAACGTATTTT
>CATKEA010000220.1 GCA_949746915.1 uncultured Bacilli bacterium | reverse complement strand
TTTTTATATTGATGACCTGTTTCTATTATGTTAGTAAATTCTTTGTTACTTTTTACAATAATATTTTTTTTCATGATAATCACCTTATTTCTATTATACATAATAAAATATAAAAAACCACTGTTATATTAGCTTCTTTAGCATATATCAGTGGTTATTGTTATTTAGATAGTCTTTTGCGACCTTTTGCTCTACGTTTATTTAAAATTTTACTTTTAGCTCTTGCAAAAAATCCATGTTTCTTTGCTTTTTTTCTATTATTTGGTTGATAAGTTCTTTTCATTAATTCCACCTCCAGACATAAATCTCCATTATTATAATAGATAAATTTATAGCTTGTCAATTAAAAAACGTTTTTTTTGGTAAATTTTATCTTTTTAATATTTGTTATAGGGATTATTAAAATGTTTTCCACTTTATTAACATGTTTGTGGAAAGTAAAATTTTGCTTGTTTAAAATTTTTTATCAACATTGTGGAAAAGTAACTTTTTTTCTTGTTATTAAAGTCTTTGCGTTGTGGATAATATTGTGGATTATAAGTGGATAACTTATTTTTTTAATTTTATACTTTATTTTTTCCACAAATTAAGTTACAATATTTCTTGCAATTGACGTGGACTGGGGGGATTTGTTTTGGATATAAAAATATTGTGGGTTAATTTCTTAAATTCTATCAAAAATGAATTGTCTCCAATAACCTATGAGACTTGGTTTAAAGAAACTGAACTTTATTCTTTAAGCGATGGAAAAGCAATTGTTATTGTGCCAATGCATCTTCATAAACAACATTTGTCTGAAAGATATTATGACTTTGTGGTTGAAAAGTTTTCTAATATATCTGGTGGAACTTACGAAATTGAGTTTATATTAAAAGATGAAGTAGAAGAATACGAAAATAAAAATGATTTTGTTCAAGTAGAGGAGTTATATAATAATAATATTGATGGTTTTACTTCTAATTTAAAGTCTTCTTATTCCTTTGAAACTTTTATCGTAGGTAATAGTAATAAATTTGCTCATGCTGCTGCTTTGTCTGTTGCGGAAGATCCAGGTAAGATTTATAATCCACTTTTCATATATGGTAATAGTGGACTTGGTAAAACACATTTGATGCATGCTATTGGAAATTATATTGTTAAAAATTCTAATAAAAAAGTTTTATATGTTACTAGTGAACAATTTATATCTGACTTTTTGGGAATTAGTAAAAAAGACGAGAAGGGGACTAATTTTAATTATGTTGAGTTTTTTAAAAACAAATATCGTAATGTTGATGTATTACTAATCGATGATATTCAATTTTTAGGTGGAGCAACTCAAACTCAACAGGAGTTCTTTCATACCTTTAACACTTTATATGGTGATAGTAAACAAATTATTATTTCATCAGATAGATCTCCAGATGATTTAAAATTATTGGAAGATCGTTTGCGTACACGCTTCAATTGGGGCTTAACAGTTAATATATATCCACCTGATTTTGAATTAAGAGTAGCAATATTAAAAAGAAAGATTGTTGGTGGCGCTATAGAAAAAGAAATTCCTGAAGATGTTATAGAATATATTGCTTCAAATACAGGTAGTGATGTTAGACAATTGGAAGGTTCTATTACTAGATTATTAGCTTATTCAACTATAATGGGTGGTACAGCTATTACACTTAATTTAGCTATTGAGGCTTTAAAAGATTATGTGAATAAGGGAATTAGTGAGAAAAATGATATTCATAAAATTCAAAAAACGGTTGCTGAATTCTTTCAAGTTACTGTTGAAGATTTAAAATCTAAGAAAAGAAGTGCTAATCTGGCTTTTCCTCGACAAGTTGCCATGTATTTATGTAGAAAACTAACTGATGAATCTTTTCCAAAGATAGGAACAGAATTTGGTGGAAAAGATCATTCAACAGTTATGCATTCTTGTGAAAAAATAGAAAAAGAAATTAGAAATAATAAAGAATTATATAATACTATTGAAAAAATAAAGAAAGATATTGTGTAGTTGGGGATATTTAGAATTTTATCCACAAGTTATCCACAATAAATTTTCTTACTTATCCATATTTATTATGGGTAATATTAGTTATCAACAGTTTCCACTGTAATAATATAAAAATAATAAAGAAAGAAGGAATATAATATGAAATTGAGAATTAAAAAAGATGTATTGCTTGAAGGATTAAATAAAGTATCAAAAGCAATATCTACAAAAAATTTAGTTCCTGTTTTAGCAGGAATAAAATTTGATTTAACTACTGAAGGATTAACTTTAACTGCTAGTGATAATGACATTACTATTCAAACATTTATTAATAGTTTAGATTCAATGGATGTAGAAAAAGAGGGTAGTATAATAATTCAAGGTAAATATATATTAGATATAGTAAGAAAATTACCTGATGAGTTTATTAATATAGAGGTTATTGATGATTTAAAAATATTAATCTATACTGAAAATAGTGAATTTAATCTAAATGGTATTAGTAAGAGTGAATATCCTAATATAGCTTTAGAATTATCAAAAACACCTTTCAGTATTCAAGGTAAAATTTTTAAAAATATTGTTTATCAAACTTCATTTGCTTCTTCTAACGATGAAACAAGGCCTATTTTAACTGGGATAAATTTTAGAGTTATTGGTAATATTTTAGAATGTAATTCTACTGACAGTTATCGTTTGGCTAGAAAAATTGTTAATTTGGATAGTGTAGTGGAAGAATCTTACAATATAGTTATTCCTA
>CATKEA010000219.1 GCA_949746915.1 uncultured Bacilli bacterium | reverse complement strand
GAACAACAGCAATATTTATAATTAAATATTTAAAAGATCTAGGTTATAATATTAATTATTCTTTGTTTAAAGACAATTCAAAATATTTTAGGAATGCATTAATTAGAAGCAACTAGTAATGATAACTTAAGTATAAAAGAAGATAATAGTTATTTAATTAAGTTTTATGAGAATTTGTTATTAGGTAAAAATAATAATTTGAATATTGAATATATAATGGTTAAATGAATGATAAAATAATAAAAGGGATAATTGTCAAATAGTGTGTGTAGATACAAAAAAGTGATAATTATTGAAATAGTCAATGTGAATAGCATTGGCTATTTTTTTGTGTAATTTTATAAAAACTCCTTTTTAAAATTTGGAAAATATGATAAAATAATAAAGTAAGGAAAGTAAGGAATTAAGTATGAAAAATGATAATGAATTGTTAGCAAGTGCTAAAATCACCTCTAAGGGGCAAATTACGGTTCCTAAAAATATAAGAGATATGTTAGAGGTAACTGATGGAGATTCAATAGTTTTCTTTAAAGATCAAAATAGTAATATACATATAATAAGTAAAAAGAATTTGAAAGTCTCACCTGAAGATAATAAGCCGTCCATAATTGTACGAGGGGGTAAAAAAAATGGATAATATTAAAGAAAAAGAAAGAGAAGAATTACATAAAACTATATGGAAGATTGCTGAGGAACTTAGAGGTTCCGTTGATGGCTGGGATTTCAAACAATATGTTTTAGGCTTATTGTTTTATAGATTTATATCAGAAAATGTTGAAAATTACGCAAATAAAATTCAGCAAGAATATGGAATTAAAAACTTTGAATATAAAAACATTACAGATGCTCTTGCAGAAAATGGTAGAGAACAACTTATTGAAGAAAAAGGTTTTTATATAAGGCCCTCTGAATTATTCTGTAATGTAAGAAAAAATGCAAAAAACAACAAAGATTTAAATATTACTATAAATAAAATATTTAAAAATATAGAAAATTCTTCAAAAGGGCATAAATCAGAAAAAGATGTTAAGGGCTTATTTGATGATTTTAATGTAAATGATAATAAGTTAGGAGCAACAGTAGAAGAAAGGAATGCACATCTGGTTAAAATGCTTGATGCAATAGGAAGTTTAAAATTAGGTGATTATAAAGAAAATACTATTGATGCTTTTGGAGATGCTTATGAATATTTAATGACTATGTATGCTTCAAGTGCTGGAAAATCTGGAGGAGAGTTTTTTACTCCTCAAGAAGTAGGCGAATTGCTCGCAAGAATAACTCTAATAGGTAAAACAGAAATAAATAAAGTGTATGACCCCGCCTGCGGTTCGGGATCGCTATTACTAAAATTCGCTAAGGTATTGGGAGAAGTTAATGTAAAAAAAGGGTACTATGGTCAAGAAATAAATTTAACTACTTATAATTTAGCAAGAATTAATATGTTTTTACATGATATTAACTATACTAAATTTGATATTGCACGAGGAGATACTTTAACTAATCCTAAACATTGGGATTATGAACCTTTTGATGCAATTGTTTCTAATCCACCATATTCAACTAGATGGGCTGGGAAATCGGATCCTACACTAATTAATGATGAAAGATTTTCTCCCGCTGGAATCTTGGCTCCAGAGTCAAAGGCAGACCTTGCATTTACTATGCATATGCTTCATTGGCTTTCAGAACAAGGAACTGCTGCAATAGTACAATTTCCTGGAGTTTTATATAGGGGCGGGGCTGAGCAAAAAATCAGAAAATATATGGTAGATAATAATTTTGTAGATGCTGTTATACAATTGCCAAGTGATTTGTTTTTTGGTACCTCAATTTCAACATGTATTTTGGTTTTAAAGAAAAATAAAAATAATAATGATATTCTATTTATAGATGCTTCTAAAGAATTTGTTCGAAGTACAAATAAAAATAAATTGTCAGATGAAAATATTAGTAATATTTTAAAGTTAATTGTTAATAGGCAAGAAATTGAAGGTAAATCGACAGTTGTATCAAATGATATAGTTTCAAATAGTTGTTACAATCTTTCAGTTAGTTCTTATTTAAAAATAATTGATAATGAACCCAAAATAGATATTGAAACACTTAATAATAATATAAAAAAAATTGTTGCAAAACAGCATCAGATTAGAGTAGAACTGGATCAAATAATATCTGAAATAGAAGGTAATTATTATGAGTAGATTAAATGAATTAATAGAAAAATTGTGTCCAAATGGAGTCAAGTTTAATAAATTAAGTGATTTATTAGATTATATACAACCAACAAAGTATATAGTTAAGAGTACAAAATACAGTGATGAAAACGAAATACCAGTTCTAACTGCTGGGCAGACTTTTGTTTTAGGATACACTAATGAGATACAAGGCGTTTATAATGCTAGTAGAAATAATCCTGTAATTATATTTGACGATTTTACTACATCGTTTAAATGGGTAGATTTTAAATTTAAAGTTAAATCTTCTGCAATGAAAATACTTGTTCCAAAATGTGACATTAATATGAGATATATTTACTATGCTATGCAATGTATAAAATATAAACCTAAAGAGCATAGCAGGCAATGGATTGCCAATTTTTCGCAAAACAATATTCCAGTGCCTCCACTAGAAGTACAGCAAGAAATTGTACATATACTAGATAAATTTACAGAACTTACAGCAGAACTTACAGCAGAACTTACAATCAGGAAACAGCAATATAAATATTTTAATGATAAAATATTTGATTTAAGGAATAATACTAATACAAAAAAAGTGAAAATGTCAGATATATTAATATCATTAAAGACTGGCTTAAACCCAAGAAAGTTTTTTGAATTAAATACTTCTGATGCAAATGCATATTATGTTACTGTAAGAGAAATTGGAAATAGAAAAGTTGATTATTTGCAAGCCAAAGATAGAATTAATCAATATGCTTTAAATAGAATAAATGAACGGTCAAATTTAGAAATAAATGATGTTTTATTTAGTGGAACTGGGACTATAGGTCGAGTTTCTTTAGTAGAAGAGGAACCTAAAAATTGGAATGTTAAAGAGGGAGTTTATATTTTAAAACCAAATTTGCAGAGAGTGAACCCTGTTTACTTAATGTACCTTATGCGTTCAAATTATATGAAAGATATATATTCAAATTATATAGTTGGGTCTCCTGTTTCAAGTATTCCAATGAAGGATTTAAAAAAATTAGAATTTAATATACCATCACTTGAAGAACAGGAAAGGATAATAAAAATATTAGATGTGTTTGACAAATTATGTAATGATATATCCGATGGGCTGCCTGCTGAAATAGAGATGAGAAAAAAACAGCATGAATATTATAGAAATAAATTACTAAATTTTAGCGAGGTGTTACCTAATGAATAGTTTTGATTCAATAGAAAACGTGGCTGATAATATTAAATACTTTTTAGATTCAAAAAGTAGGAAAATAAATCTTGCAATATTGTATGCTTTTAATGCAACTGGTAAAACAAGAATATCAACAATTTTAAATGAAACTAATCTAAATGAATGTTTATGCTACAATGCTTTTGTAGAAGATTATTTTACTTGGGACAATGAAAACTGTGTATTTCTTATAGATACAAATTCGTGGTTGGCAAATTTTATAAATGAACAAGGAATAGAGAATGATGTAATAGATAATTTTTCATACTTAGTCAATTCTAAACTGGAACCAAGTTTTAATTTATCTGAAGGACAAATAGTTTTTAAGATAGCCAGTGGAGATGATGACTCTGCCGAGGGTATAAAAATTTCTAGAGGAGAAGAAAGTCTGTTTAGATGGTCTATTTTTTACACTGTTTTAAGTACTGCATTAGATGTAATTAAAGATGATTTTGATGATCGTTTCACATCTTTGTTTAATGATTTAAAATATATAATTATAGATGATCCAATTTCTTCCATAGATGATTCTAAAATTATTACGATGGCCCTTCAATTAGTGGATAAAATAAATAATGATGTTGATTTAAAACATCAAAATGCTAGTATTTTAATAACTACACACCATGCTTTATTTTATAATGTTTTATATAATTCTTTTAGAAGAAATAATAAAAAATTTAATTTTAAATCTTATATATTAT
>CATKEA010000218.1 GCA_949746915.1 uncultured Bacilli bacterium | reverse complement strand
TTATGTTTATTTTATCTTCTTTTAAGATATATTATAGTAAAGAAATATTTTTAGTTTTGATAGGTTGTTTAATTGTTGTTAATCTTTTAGTTAAAAAGTATAGAGAGCGTTTGATAAAAATAAAATTAGATTTTGATGGTTTGCCAATTTATTTTGTTTTGTTTTTTGTATATTTTTTGGCTAGGTTAATTATTTTGGCTTCTACTAGTTATGTTAGCTATTATCATTGGGATGAAATGCGTGTCTATCAGTATTTATCAAAAGCTTTATTTTTAACACATGATACTAGTTATTATTTTGAAATATTTGCTCCAATTAACACTTTTGTTGGAACAATGAGTTATGAATTTGGTGGTATAGCATTATCTTTGCCTAGAATAATAAATGTTATTTGTTTTGCTATCATTCCTGTTTTTATGTATTCTTTTATAAGAGAACATAAAGTTAATAGACATATTGCTGCTTTGTTTTCTATGTTGTTTTTGATTTCTAGTGGAGAAGTGTTATATGTTTATAAAACTTTTTATACTAATATTTATTATACTTTGTTTATTTTAGTTGGAGTTTATTTATTTATTAAGCATTATTTTTTAGAAGATAAAGATGATATTCCTTTTCTTAGTTACTATTTTTTGATTGAAGCTTTTTTGTCAAGACGTGAGGGATTTTATCATATTTTTGCTTTCTTGTTTTTGACACATTTATATATGTTAATTAAGCGTAGAAAATTTAGTATAAAGTTATTTCTTCCAGAAATATGTTTTTCTATTTTCTTCTTTGCCTGGACGATTTTTGAAAAAAACTTTGGTATTGCAAGTACTATTGTTCCAACTGGTACTGCTGATTCTTCTTTAATGGATAAATTGACAATATCTAATTTTACTGATTTTTTCAGAAGTATGTTAAAAGTTTGTTTTGGAACAGATCAATTTTATTTAAATTATCTTATTTTCTTTGTTTTTCTTATTTCTATAGTAGTATTTTTGTATTATTGGTTTAGAAAATCTAAGAGGGATAAATATTTTACTTTTTTTGGAATGTCTCTTTTAGTACAAGTAATATATTTAGCAATTGTTTTAGCTACTACGTTTTTATTATTTAGTGTTGTAGAAATTAGGAGTGCTGCTTCTTTTTCTAGGTATTTGATGACCGTTATTCCCATAAATTTTGTTGTTTTACCTATTTTAATATTTCATGATACAGTTTTTGAAAAAAAAGGAGAGAGAAGTGAGGTTATTATGGAAAAGAATCCTAAAGTATTGTTGATTATTCCTGCATTTAATGAGCAAGATAATATTTTAAATACTTATAATACTATTCTTAGTTATAATAAGGAATATAAGAAAAACTATGATGTAATTGTTATTAATGATGGATCTAGTGATGATACTTTATCAGTTTGTCGTAATAATGATATTCCTGTTATTAATTTGATACAAAATCTTGGAATAGGTGGTGCTGTTCAAACTGGTTATAAGTATGCAATGGCTAATGGTTATGATATTGCTATTCAATATGATGGAGATGGTCAGCATGATGTTTCATATGTTGATGATTTGGTAAAGGAGTTAAAAACTTGTAAAGCTGATATTGTTATTGGTTCAAGATTTACTGGAAAATTGGAATCTTTTAAGTCGACTAGATTGCGTCGCTTTGGAATTTCAATTATTTCAAGGCTAATTAGGATTACTACTGGTGTTAAGATAACTGATCCGACAAGTGGTTTTAGAGCTGTTAATAAGAGTGTTATTGCTCATTTTGCTAATACTTATCCTAAGGAGTTTCCTGAACCTGAGTCTATTGTGACATTAATTAAACGTGGTTTTGTTGTAAAAGAAGTTCCTGTTAAAATGAAAGAACGTGTTAATGGTGTTTCTTCAATTAGAATGTGGAAATCAGCTTATTATATGATAAGTGTTTGTTTTGCAATTATAATTACATCAATTAAAAGAGTAGGTGATTGTTAATGAGTATGAAGATGAGATTGTGTATAATTATTTTAATTATATTTGCACTTGTTTCTGTTATTTATTTGGTAAAGCGTAATAAACTTAATTTAAAGTACTCACTAGTTTGGATTGCCTTACTTATTATGGGATTTGTTTGTGTTATTTTTCCACAGTTAATTGTATTTGTTAATAAGATTTTTGGTTTTCAATTACCATCCAATTTGATTTTTGCAGGAATGATATTTATTTTATTTATTTTATTTATTATTGCTCTTTCATTAACAGTAATTGTCTCAAGCATGGCTACTAGAACGAGATTATTATTGCAAGAAGTGTCCTTATTGAAGGAAAGGGTTAGGATTTTAGAGAATGAAAAGAGGTAAAGTTACAATAGTTGTTCCTGTTTACAATGTTAGTAAATTTATTGATAGGTGTATGTCTAGTTTATTAGCTCAGACATATAGAGATTTAGAAATAATACTTATTAATGATGGATCTAGTGATAACTCACTTGAAATTATTAAAAAGTATAAAGCTTCTAATCCAGATATAGTTAAGGTATATGATCAGGCTAATCATGGTCCAGGTTATACTAGAAATAGAGGTTTATCTTTGGCAACTGGTGATTATATAACTTTTGTTGATAGTGATGATTATGTTGATAATGATTACATTGAACATTTTATTGATAATATGAAAGGTTATGATTGTGTTTTTGCTGGTCATAAGAAAGTTTCTGAAGATGGAAAAATTTTAGCTTTTAATAGTTTAGATGATAGTGATTGGTCTAAATATAAATATAATGCTACATGGGGTAAGTTATATAGATTAAGTTATTTAAAGCAAAAAAAAATATGTTATTCAGATGTTATGATAGGCGAAGATTTATATTTGAATATGTTGATTATTGCAAGTGGGGCTCGTATTAATACAATAGATTATTGTGGGTATAATTATGTTCAGAATGCCTCATCAATAACTAATACAGTACGAAAAAAATATGATATGTTATCAGTATTACAAGCTTTGCATCAGGATATTTTAAAAAAATATAAAATTTCTGATTTTTCTTCTAATTATGCTTTTTATTTAAAAACGATGTTGTTTGTTATTATTTTACAAAGAAAAATATTGACTTCTAAGGAAATGAATATTGAGTTTAATAATACTGTTTCTTGGGTTAAAAGTATAGGTGGTAAACCTAAATTCTTCAAATATAAGGTGGAGTCATTAAAGATACGTTTGATTGTTAATATATTTTATATCGGATATTATTTAAAGATTAATAGGTTTTTGTTTAGAATTATAAAATTTGTATAAGGAGTAAGATAATGGGTAGTAGAAAAGTGCTTGGTAATTTGTTTAATGGAAAATGTACAAATATTTCTGTGATAAAATTTGTACTAGCTTTATTGGTTATTTTTAGTCATTCATATGCAATTTGTTTGGGAATCGATGAGGTTGATCCAGTTTCTAAGATAACTAATAATCAATTAAGTCTTGGTAATTTTAGTGTTTGTATCTTTTTATTATTTAGTGGTTTTTTAATTACTAGGAGTTTGGAAAGGGATAATTATGTTTTGTCATTTTTTCGAAAGAGAATTGTTAAAATAATTCCGCCACTTTTTCTAACTATTCTTTTTACTGTATTTATAGTTGGGCCGTTGTTTTGTGAATGTTCAATAGTTGATTATTTTAGTAATTGTTCTTGGTTGTTATATTTAGTAAAGAATACATTTTTAATTACTACTCATACGATAAAAGGTCTTTTTGAAGGAAATATTTATTATCAATCTATTAATGGTTCTTTGTGGACTCTTCCTGTTGAATTTTTGTGTTATATAGGGTGCTTTGTTGCTTTTAAACTTGGAATTGTGAAAAGAAATACTTTGAAATATACTTTGCCATTGTTTTTAGTAATTATTTTATTTAAGAGCCATGTTTATAATTTTTTTCCTTCTATTGTACCTATTTTTCCACTTCTTTTCTTTTTCTATATTGGGGCTATATATTATGTTTATAGGGATAAGATTATTTTATCTACGCAAGGGTTTATAGTTTCTATTTTAGTTCTTATAACTGGGATTATTTTCAATTTTTATTCTTATGTAGTAGTTTTTTTCCTTCCTTATATTGTTATGTATTTAGCTTTTTATATTCCTCAGTGGTCATTTGGTAAGAAAAAAATATTTTCTTTGTCATATGAAATATATTTACTAGGATTTTTGATTCAGCAAATAGTTATATATTGTTTTAATGGTAGCATGAATCCTATTCTTAATTTTTTAATTGCTACTAGTATAACTATTTGTTTAGCATATGTTTTAAATTATATAAGTAATTTTGCAGTTAAATGCTTTATTAAAGAGAAGAGGTAGTATTATGAAAGAAGTTTTACATACGTTTGTTGTACTGGCTTATAAGGAGTCATCTTATTTAGAGGAGTGTATTAAATCGGTTATTAATCAAAAGTATAAAAGTAAGGTAGTTATAGCTACATCAACTATGAATGATTACATTAAAGAAATTGCTTCTAAGTATGATATAGAAATTTTTGTTAGAGAGTCTGATGAAAAGGGAATAGGTTTGGATTTTGATTATGCTATTGAAATTGGAGAAACCGAATTGGTAACAGTTGCACATCAGGATGATATTTATGATTATGAATATTCTTTTGAAATTGTTAATGCGTATAAAAAAAATAATGATGCTTTAATATTATTTCCTAATTATTATGAGTTGAAGGGAGTTAATAGAGAATATAAAAATATTAATTTAAAAATAAAAAAAATACTTTTATTGCCACTTAGAGTAAAAGGAAGAGGAAAAAGTAGGTTTGTTAAACGTTTAATTTTACGTTTTGGGGATCCGATTGGGTGTCCATCTGTTACTTTTGTTAGAAAAAAAGTTGCTTTTCCTGTTTTTAATTTTCCATACAAATGTGATGTGGATTGGGCTGCTTGGGAGAAAATGTCAAGGCAAAAGGGGGCATTTGTTTATATAAATAAGTATTTAATGGGGCATCGTATTCATGATGATTCAACGACAACAGAGATAATTAATAATAATATTAGAACGAAAGAAGATTATCAAGTTCTTTGTAAGTTTTGGCCGAAGTGGATAGCTAAAATTATTGCTAGAGTTTATAAAAAATCCGAAAAAAATAATAGTTAGGAGATTAATATGAAGGAAAAAATATTATCAATTATTAGAAATATTGAATATAAGAAGGAGAATAGTTTTGAACTTTCTAAATCAAAAAGAGTTTTTATTGCATGTGTTCAAAATCATGGTAATTTAGGTGATCAAGCTTTAACTTTGGCAGCAAAAAAAATGTTATCTACGTATCTTAGTAATTATTACCAGGTTGAACTTACTGTTTCTAATTTGTTAGATAAAAAATTTCTTGATTCTTTAGAAATAAGAGCATCTGATGTTGTTATTATTCAAGGTGGTGGATTTTTAGGAAATTTATGGATGGATATATATACAGCTTTAATAAACACGATTAATGTTTTTAAGAATAACCAGATTATTATTTTTCCACAATCTTATAGTTTTACTAAGGATGAAAATGGTGATAGTGAAGCTTTAAAGGTAGAAAAATTATTTCTTTCTTGTAAAAAAATAGAGGTATTTATGCGTGATAAAATCTCTTATGATTTGATGAGGGAACATTTTAGAAAGTTTAAAAATGTTCATTTGTGTCCAGATAGTGTTTTTTATTTAAAAGATGATCAAGATTATAGTAATGTTGATAGAAATGGAGCGCTATTTTTACTTAGAAGTGACAAAGAAAGAAAAATCACAGATGCTGCTACTACTTTAATTCGTGATACAGTTAGTAGAAAATACGGAAATATTAAGTACTCAGATACTGTTATAAAGGGGAGGATTACTAAGAAAAATCGTTCACATAAAGTAGCAGAAAAGTTAAAACAAATAAGTAGTTATAATATTGTTATAACTGATAGGCTTCATGGAATGATTTTTGCTTATCTTACTAATACTAAGTGTATAGTATTACCTAATAATAATCATAAAATTAAAGGGGCTTATGAATGGGTAAAAGATTGTAGTTATGTGTCTTTTTTAGAAGATATTTCAAATTTTGCTAATTTGTTTGATTCAGTGACTGATAATGATAATAATATTCTGGTTAATGATAAATATAATGAGCTTTTTTTGATATTGGAGAAGATAAATAATGACTAGGAAGCAAGAATTAGCGAAAAATACTTTTATTATAATGATTGGTAAGATATCTACTCAGTTTCTAACATTTTTTTTACTTCCAATATATACTTTTACTTTATCTCAAAGTGAATTAGGAACTTTTGATTTAATAACAGCTTATGTAACATTATTAGTTCCTGTTTTAACGCTTCAACTTGAAAGTGCTGTTTTTAGATTTTTAATTGATGCTCGGGATAATAAGAATAAGCAATATAGTGTGGTTAGTAATTCTTTTTTAGTTCTTTTTTTAGAGATTGTTATATCTTGTATTGTCTTTTTTATTATAAAGTTATTTATAGTCATTCCATATGATATGTATATATTGGGAAATATTATTGGTTATGCTTTATCTGGTGTTGGTTTACAAATCTGTCGTGGTCTTGGAGATAATAAGTTATATTCACTTGGCAGTTTTCTTTGTGGTTTTTTGACTTTTGTTTTAAGTTTTGTTTTTTTGGTTATATTTAAAGTAGGAATTCCTGGTTTATTTATTTCTACGATGTTTTCAAATATTTTATTATTTATTATTATATTTGTTAAATTGAATCTGTTTAAGTCAATTTCTAAGATAAATTATGATAAAAAACTTATCAAGTCAATGCTAATTTATTCGATTCCATTAACGATAAGTGGTATATCATGGTGGGTAATTAGTGCTTCTGATAAGACTTTGATTACATGGCTTCTTGGATCTTCTCGTAATGGTATTTATACTGTTTCTAGTAAATTTGCTTTGATATATACAAGTATATATACGATTTTTAATCTGTCTTGGACAGAATCTGCTAGTGTTTATATAAAAGATAAAGATAGGGAGTTATATTTTAATAATGTAGCTTTAATAAGTTTTAATTTATTTTTCTGTTTATTTATTGGAATGATTGCAGCTATTTCAGTATTTTTTCCACTTCTTATTAATTCTAGTTACAATGAGGCATATATTTATATTCCTATATTACTATTTGGAACTTTTTTAAATGCTATTTGTAGTTTTTTAGCGTCAATTTTTCTTGCTGTAAAGGATAGTCAATTAGTGGCAAAGACATCTTTTACTTCAGCTGTTCTTAATTTTTTTATTAATCTAATTTTAATAAAATATATTGGTCTTTATGCTGCTGCACTTTCTACTGTATTGGCTTTGGTTGTAATCTTTATTAAAAGATATAGAAAAGCTCAAGAAATTATTTCAATAAAACTACCTCTTAAAACACTTGTTAATAGTTTTATAATTATGTTATTAGTGGTTGGAATGTATTATATTGAAAATGTTTTTGTTCATGTT
>CATKEA010000217.1 GCA_949746915.1 uncultured Bacilli bacterium | reverse complement strand
TTTTTTTACTTAAAATTATCATAAACTATCAATATAATAAGCTTTACTTTTGTATAAAATGATTAGATAAATTATTAATTGTTTTTAACCCCTTAAAAAGGCATGTGTTAAATAATATCTCATTATTATTTATTTGTCAAGTGTTATTTAAAAATAATAATCAATAGTAAAATAGAATATAATTATGGTATAATGTTAGTAGGTGAAGCAAAATGAGAGTGATTGTTAGTGCTGGTGGAACAGGTGGTCATATATATCCAGCTTTGGCTATTATAAGAAAGATTAAAGAACAAGAACCTGATAGTGAGTTTTTATATATAGGAACAAATGATAGAATGGAAAAAGATATAGTTCCAAGAGAAGGCATACCTTTTGTAGGAATAGAGATAGAGGGACTAGATAGGCATAATATTTTTAATAATGTGAAGGTTTTAAGAAATTTTTTTAGGGCTATAAAATTATGTAAGAAAGAAATACGAAAGTTTAATCCTGATATTGTAGTAGGTGTAGGAGGGTATGTTACTTCTCCTGTTATATATGCTGCTAAGAAGTGTGGTTGTAAAACTTTTATTCATGAGCAAAACTCAATTCCTGGTGTTTCAAATAAATTTTTATCTCGTTATGCAGATAAAATAGGTGTAAGTTTTAAAAAAAGTGCAAGTAATTTTCCGGAGAAAAAGACAGTATATACAGGAAATCCTAGAAGTGAAGAAGTAATTAATTGCAAAGCAGCGATGAAAAGTGATTATGGATTAACTAAAACTAAGAAGTTAGTTGTTATTGTTATGGGATCTCTTGGTTCTAAAACAATGAATGAAAAGTTAGGACAGACTTTAAAATTGTTTTCTAATAAGGATTATGAGGTTTTATTTATTACTGGTAAAAATTATTTTGATTCTTATAAGAATATAAAAGTTTCTAGTAATGTCAAAGTAGTTCCTTTTCTTAATGATTTGATTTCATTAATGAAAGTAGCTGATTTAATTGTATCAAGAGCAGGTGCTAGTAGTTTGGTTGAAATAACTGCAGCTAAATTACCTAGTATTTTAATTCCTAGTCCTTATGTTACTAATAATCATCAATATATGAATGCCAAAGTTTTAGAAGATAATAATGCTTGTGTTATTATTGAAGAGAAGGATTTTGATAGTTCAAAGCTAGTAGATACAATAGATGAAATTTTTAGTGATAATAAGAGATATTTAGAAATGAAAAAGGCAAGTGGTGAACTAGCTGTTAATGATAGTGCAACTAAAATATATAATGAGTTGAAAAATTTGGTAGATGGTGATTAGTGTGAAAGAGATAGTTCAAGATTTAAAAAAAATGAATATAGGAAAAATACTAGAGGATGTTTTACTTAAAGATTATACTTCTTATAAAGTTGGGGGTATTTGTAAAATAATGATTTTTCCTAAAGATATTTCTGCGTTAGTAAAACTTATAAAGTATTTAAATAAAACAGAAATTAAGTATATGGTTTTAGGAAATGGAACGAATGTTTTGTTTAGTGATCAAGTATATGATGGTGTTATTATTAAATTAAATGAGTTTACTAAAATTGAAGCGCGTGGGAATAATATTATTTGTGGAGCAGGATGTCAACTAATGAAGATTGCTTCGATGTGTTGTAGGAAAGGATATAGTGGTTTAGAGTTTGCAACTGGTATTCCTGGAACAATAGGTGGAGCAGTATATATGAACGCAGGAGCTTATAAAAGTGATATGGGTTATGTTGTTAAGCGAGTAAAGGTACTAACTCCTGATTATCGTGTTATTACTATGGTTAATAGTGAGTTAGATTTTCATTATCGAACTTCTTTTTTTAAAACACATAAAAATTATATTTGTTTAGAAGCAACTATTATGTTAAAAAAAGGCAATAAAGAAGAAATAGATGAATTGGTAAAAAATCGATGTGAGAGAAGATTAGAGTCTCAACCACTAGAATATCCATCAGCAGGAAGTGTATTTAGAAATCCAACTAATGATTTTGCTGGTAGATTAATTGAAGAATTAGGATTTAAAGGATTAATTAAAGGTGGTGCGATGGTTAGCCAAAAACATGCTAACTTTGTTATAAATTATAAAGATGCTACAGCAAACGATATTAAAACTTTAATTGATTTCTTAAAAGAGCAAGTAAAAGAAAAATTTGATGTAGATTTGAAAGTAGAACAAGAGTTTGTAAATTGGGAGCATAAAGATGGAGAAGAAATTAAAGAAACGAATTAAAATTCATTGGATAAGTATTTTATTATTAATTATCTTTTTAATTTGCTGTTATTTTGGTATTTCATATATTATTAAAGTTCCTACTAGAAATATTTATATAAAAGGTAATAGTATTTTAACTGATTCTGAAATTATGGATATTACTAAACTTATAGATTATCCATCATATTATACTTTACCTAGTTATAAAATTTCTGGTAGATTAAAAAATAATTCTATTATAAAGAAAGTGAAAGTAAAAAAAAGAATATATCCAACTTTTGTTATTCAAATAGAAGAATATATACCACTTTTTATAAATAATGAAACAGGAAAAGTTGTTTTAGAAAATAAGCAAGAGTTAGAGTTGGATAATATTTCTTTACCTAGATTGATGAATTATGTTCCTAGTGATAAGTATACATCTTTTATAAATGGATTATTAAAAATAGATAAAGATACTAGAAAACTTATGTCTGATATTATATATGAACCAAATGAGCAAGATAAAGATCGTTTTAGAATTTTAATGAATGATGGAAATACTGTTTATTTGACTCTTACTAAATTTAAGCAAATGAATTATTATAAAGATGTAGTTGTTAAGTTAGAGGGAAAAAAAGGAATTTTATATTTTGATAGTGGGAATCATTTTCAAGTTATTGAGTAGTTATAAATTACTCTTTTTGTTTACTATTTGTTTTTTTTAATAGATAAAATGAAAAAAATACAGTTTCATCTTTTCAAAACATATAAAGGTATAGTATAATAATAAATGAAAATAGAGGTGAGGGCATGAAAAGAATATATACTGGGATAGACTTTGGTAGCAATTGTATTAAGATTGTTGTTGCTGAGGCTATTGGTAAAAGTTTTCATGTTTTGGCACATAACATTGTAAGAGCAAAAGGTATTAAAAAGGGTTTGATAGTTGATATAGAAGAAGTTGTTGGATGTTTAAAGAGTGGTATTAAAGAAATAGAAGATTCACTTAGTGTAAGGATTGATCAAGCTATTGTTAATGTCAGTAGTAACGGGATTATATTTGATGTTGTCGATGGTAATATTGATATAAAGAATGAGGAAGGTATTGTTACTTCGAGAGAGGTGGCTAGTGTTTTTCAAAATGCTGTTTTAGGCAAAGTTAAAGAGGGTTATGAACTTATTACGATTATGCCTATTACTTTTATTTTAGATCAAAAAATAGTTGATGTACCATTGTCATTAAGTGGAAAGAAATTGGCTGTTAGGGCTGTAATTTCTTCTGTACCTAAAGTAAATGTAGCTCCAGTTAAAGAAGTTTTGAAGTGTTGTGATATTGAAGCTATAGATGTAACTTTTGGAATTGTTGGAGATTATTTTGAAGCTCGTAGTAGAGAGCTTGATAATACTGTAAGTGCTGTGATTGATGTTGGATATGATAGTACAGAAGTTGCGGTTTTTAATAAAGGTATTATGATAAAATGTGATAAGATTCCAATGGGAAGTCGTTATGTTGATAAAGATATATCTTATGTTTATAATATTAAAAGAGGACAAGCTTCGTATTTAAAAGAAAAATTTGCTGTAAGTAATACGCGATATGCTAGTGGTAATGATATTCTTGATTTTGCTAATCAGAATGGGGATAAACTTAGAATTAGTCAGATAGAAATATCTGAAATAGTAGAAGCGAGACTCGCCGAAATATTAAAACTTGCTAAAAAACAAATAAATGTCTTAACAAATAGAGAAATTAGTTATATAATACTAACAGGGGGCATAACAGAATTAGCTGGTTTTCATTATAACATAGAAAATATATTTGAACGTGGTGCTTCTATATTGAATATAACAACTATGGGAATTAGGAATAACATGTACTCTAGCTCTATTGGAATGCTCAAGTATTTTGATAAAAAGATTGAAATAAGAGGTAAAACATATTCGATGTTTAGT
>CATKEA010000216.1 GCA_949746915.1 uncultured Bacilli bacterium | reverse complement strand
TTTACAAATGCTTCATACATTTCTTTATTTATATTAGATATAAAGTTCATTTATTTCACCTTCTATGACTATTATACCCATTATTTTGCTAGTTTTCAATGTTTGTTAAATTTTTATTTTGCTTGATTGTGCTAATACTATCGTGTTAGTATGAGTCTATGACAGAAAAGAGTTGTCATATTGTTTGTTTGACAACTCATTAATTAGTGAATAATTTGAATCATATAAGATATATAGAATTTCTGTTTAGACTTAAATAAGTTTTTATTATTTAAATTTATTTTGTGGTTTCTTTAATTTTATTAATTTCTTTTTAGGTTAGTCTAAGTATACTTGCTATTTCTTTTGAATCATTTTTTAAGTGTTTTTCTAACTGTTTGTTGTTGATTTTGTTCAATACTTTTCTTAAAGCCTTGGTTTTTTAAGGTACATTCTTTATCATAAGCTTAAGTTTCACCAAACTATTTATCTTTATTACTATCAATTGTATCTTCTATATAGTTTTCCATAATGATATCTCTTTTTGTTAGTTTTTTAGATCCAGTAATATTTGTTTCGACAAGTAGTAATGAATACTTTTCTAAATCACTTAGACTTTTTATACCATTAGTGTACTATTTTCTTTTGATTCGGTATATATATTTGGGCAAATACAACTTTATCATTAAGAATGGTACCAGCATTATTTTAAATATAGAAAATATGAAGCTTTTGGTTATTTTATCAAAGGTAAAATTGCTTATATTAAATTGAATTATCTTGTAATACTCATATTTACTTCCTCGTTTTATTTTTCTTGAATAAAGTCTAGAGGTATATTCTATATTTCCTTCTAGTGTTTAGGTATTATCATTACAATTTACTTCGATATTAGTACTATTATCAATAGTCAGCTATTTTGATGTTGTTTATCAAGTTCATTTTTTCTTAGCTTTAGCATTTTTAATAACTTATCATATGAAACATCTAAAAAGTAGGATAAAAACTTACAAGAATATTTAAGTTTACTTCAAAAACAAACATGCATTTAAGCATTGTATATGGTAAAATTGATGGTTTTTTATCTGTAAGTTCTTGCATTTATACCATCTGCATATTCTTTTTTTACTTATTGTCATATAGTTTCTGATACTTTGATTTTTAAGGTTTATCATGTTTTTCGCTTACTTTGATTGTTACTATACTGTGTATAAATAAAATTTATTCTAAATTTCTAAATAAGATTTAAGAAAAATTAGAAAATCTACAGTAGGAAAAAGGTAAATTGCTTAGAAAAGGAGGGATTTTTAAATTTTAGTAGTTTTTATTAAAAATAATCTGAGTTCTATTTAATTATAATGATAGGCTATTATAATACACCAGTTTTTGCTGATATGAAAATTATTGCTTTTTTTACACTATTTTTAAGGCAATTCAATTGAAAAGTAAATATATTGAATAATAATGATTGTGTTATGATTAATATCGTAAAAAAATAAAGGTGGAAACCAGAAGAAATATATAGTCAAAAACTTAATAGTCTTTTAATTATATTGTTGTTATTAAGTACAAGCTATGTTTTAGGGCGTTTTACATTAAAGTAAACAACGATAAACACAGTAACAGCAGCATGTTTCGTGTTAGACTTTATAGAGAAAAATGATATTATCAGCATAGGAAGTATTTAAGTACTACCAATATTAAAACCTCTTAGAAAGAAGCGATAATACTGGAAAAACATGTACAAATGGAAATTCTTGTAATGATGGGATAACAAGAATTACTATATGGAGTGGAAATATTGCGTTAATGTATCCATACAATTATGGTTATGCAACAACAAGTGGAGGAAATATAATGAACTGAACAAATTGTTTAAATACTCCATTATATAACTGGAAAAATATCGGTGATTGTTACAATAACAACTGGTTGTATAAAGATGGTAATATTATTTGGTTCATAATACTACCCATATTTATCAACGAAGGACGCCGTATATTTGAAGTCGGATATTTTGATAGTGTGGACAGTTATCATGCGGCAAATTGTATAATACTAAATAACTTAACAATTGATGAGTTATGTAAGTGGATACTACAGTTTATTTAAAGTCTGAAACTAAAATAATGGAGTGTATTTGTGATAAAGAAAACTCATTTATTTAAGTCTAGATTAATGATATTTTAGTTGTTAAATATGTTATTTATTTTAATATGTTTATATAATTTTAAGGTTTACTTTGGATAAAAATCCAATTGACTAACTTATAGAGTGCATGTTAAAATTTGGATAGATAAAATAGTAGGAGGTTTAGAATGGAAGAGTTTGGTGAAAGTAAGAAAAAAAGTAAAAATAAAAGAGTAATTATAGGATTACTAGCTGTATTAGCAGTAGTATTAGTTGCTGGAACAAGTTTCGCCTTATGGCAGTTAACACTTACTCAAACAGGAACTAATGTCATTACAACTGGGTGTTTGAATCTAACTTTAACTGATGATACCGATGCCATCAATTTAACAGATGCAACACCAATAACAGATGAAGATGGAAGGGGGCTAACACCTTATACATTTACATTGACTAATATCTGTACAGCAGAAACAGCCTATGTTATAAACTTAGAAACAGTAAGTAGTGGAACAAAAATTTTAGCTGATCAGTATGTTAAAGCAAGTTTATTAAAAGGAACAGAAGAAGTATTTATTGATAAACTAGTTGAGTCTCATCAAAATCTAGATAAAGTTATTACTGAAGCAAATGCAGCGTACATTTTAACTAGTGGAAAGTTAGAAGGTAATGAGACTTTACAGTTTAGTTTGAGACTATGGATGAGTGAGGATACAGAAGCACTTGATGAGGTGATGGAAGCCGTATGGCAAGGTAAAATTACTATAACTGCTAGTTATGTACCACCAAATGTTGAAAATGAAAACGAGTTATACAACATAATAAAGAAACAAGCATTTCTTGATAATGTGGCAAGTGAGTTTGTGACAAGTGAAACAGGGATAAACTTTGAGGAAGCTTCATCAGATACCAATGGAAAAGGGGTATATACTATTGCTGGTACAAAGGATTATGAATATCCAGTTCATTATTTTAGAGGAAAAGTAACCAATAACAATGTTAAGTTTGCTAACCTTTGTTGGAAAATAGTAAGAACAACCGAAACAGGAGGAGTAAAGCTTGTTTATAATGGGGAACCTGATGAAAATGGTGGATGTACGAATATGGCAGAAATGTTAAAAAGTTCATTTAATGAAAACTCTGATTTGGATGATTATGTAGGATACATGTATCCTAGTACAAATGAAAATAACTCGAGCATAAAAACAGCAATAGATGCCTGGTATCAAAATAATATGACTGACTATACTCAGTATTTAGAAGATACAGTATGGTGTAATGATCGAAGTGTCTATAAAACTGAAAATTTAGAAGTATATTATGGAGCATACGGAAGAAATATGGATACATATAAACCTAGTATCGAATGTCCAAATACAAATGATAAATTTACCGTAAGTAGTGAAGTAGGAAATGGAAAGTTAACATATCCAGTTGCCTTACTTACAGCAGATGAAGCAGCATTAGCTGGACAGGCCGATTCTATTTATAGTTTTGAAGAAAGTTATTTATCTGTAGGATATTTGGAATGGCTTTTGTCCCCTAGCAGTTTTTACAACGGTTTTGCGTTCGTGTTTAACCTGTTTGGTATTCTGGACGACGACGACGTCAGGAACGATACGACTGGCTTTCGTCCGTCAGTTTCACTTGCACCTGGAACGTTAATAACCGCAGGAACTGATGGTTCTGAGAATTCTCCATTTGAAGTTTTTATTAGTTAAATTTAAGTAAACGGTTTTACACTTTTAACTTTTATGTAGGCTTCATGAAAAACTTTTTATGAGTCAAAGATAGTATTTAAAGCTTACTTGTGGACACTTTAAAAATAATAAATAAAAATAAAGAGATTATCGACTTAAATTTAGGGCCAACACACTATTTTTTTGTGGCATAGAAAAGTATATTTGCATTAATATTAAAGAGACTATTAATCATAATATGATTAACAGCCTCTTTTTTAGTAAAATAAAAGTATTTTTCGATATTTTTACATCATATTGTAGGAATCTGTTTGATATTGGAGCATGTCGTTACCATATGGAGTAGGTTTATCAAATTGATTTAATCTATTGTTTATTCTTCTTACTTCTCTTTCTAATCGT
>CATKEA010000215.1 GCA_949746915.1 uncultured Bacilli bacterium | reverse complement strand
CAAATTAATATAGCACTTAATATAAATTATAAAGATAAAAATAATAAAAGTAAGACCAAAAAATTTATTTTTAACATAAAAGATTACTATTCAAATCGATAGTAGTCTTTTTAATTAATAAAAAATTAAATATAAAAACATAGAATTTTAAAAGTATTTATATAGAGGTAAACCAACAATCTACAAAAAGAACTATTCGTAGATAGGTGAATTTTAACTTTTATGATACTATTTAATTGGAGGTAGAGAAAATGAAAAAGTTAAAATTTTTAACTGTACTACTAATAGCAGTAGGAGCTTTAAACATTAGTAATGTTAAAGCAAATGAAGTCATTGAAGGAAGAAATGTAACAATGACAAAGGAGGAATATGAAAATTTAAGAAGCCAAGGATTCTCAGATTTTGATGTTCTGAATATATCTGAGAGTGAATTCAATAGATTGAAAAATCTAAAAGGAAAAATTGTATCAGAAGAAGTAAAATATTACAAAACAACTTATCCAACATCAAGATTTTATACAGCAACAGTAAAGCCAATAACAGAAGAAATAACAAAAGAAGAATATGATTTAATAGGTGAAGTAGTAGCCAGAGATTCTACTAATACATTAGAAACAGTAGCGAGAAAAATAACAACAACAATTTCATTAGTATCAGGAAAATATCGTTATAATATTAGCACTAATTGGAAAACAATGCCATCAGTAAGAAGTTATGATTTAATTGGAATTGGTATGGACAACAAAGTAAAATTAAGTGGTGCAGTAACATTCGCACAAGTATTTTGTACATCAACTTTAGTTTCATCATGTAGTAGTTTAACAGCACACAATTTGAAAAAAACATCTACAGGAATTGGAGCTAGTTTTGTCTTAAAATCAGGAACATACAAAATTATAACTGTTGGATTATATTTTGATGTTGTTAAGAATACTTCTTCAACTATAACATCACAGAAGGCAGTAGGACATTATGTGCATGCAACAGAAAAAGTTCCATATGATCCAATAACAAGTATTTTATCAATTGGAGAATATGGAATCATAATTGATAGTTCACTTCAAGGACATTATGAAACAATAAGTACAGTTAAAGCAACTTGGACAGGTAGTTGGTAAAAGCTATGGTAAATAAACTTGGTAATCTACCAAAGCAAATTAAAAAACATTTATTACTAATTAAAGATATAAGAAAATATATTGAAAATAAAGAAATAATAGGAATCACTACTAAAAATACAACAAAGCTAGAAATTATTAAATTTGTTCAAAAAGTTGTAAATGACCTAGATGGAAATATCTATATAACAGGTAGAAATATTAAAAATAGATATCGCAAAGAATTAGAACCAACTAAGAAAATGCTAGAAAATGTTGAAATCCAAAAAGATTTAACAGGGATGGAAAATATAGAAATAATTCTTCAAAAGAAACGAAAAAAAATTACAGAAGAACTACAAGAATATATAGAGATTCTAAATTTATCAAAGATTATTCATGAAAAAACCTCAGAATATAGTAAAGTAGAATTACAAAATCTAGACATTATAAGAGCCATTATATATGATGCAAAAATAATAATATTAGATGAGCCAGAATGTTGTGAAAGCCTAAAAGACAAAAAAGAGTTTAGAGAGTCTCTTAGAAACTTTATCTCACATAGTGATATAATTATTTTCTTCGTAGCAGAAGAAAAAGAAATGTTATTACATACTTGTAATAAAATAATTCAATTAGAAAAATCTAAAATAGATAGAATTCATATTTTAGAATCATTTGAAGAAATCGAGGAAAGAGAAAATTCAAAAAATTAAAATTTTTAATTAGAATACTTATAGTTAAGGAATTAGGTTTAAAAGCAACTTAATTCTTTTTTATAGAGTTTATTTAAGTAATAAATTATTATTTATACTTGCAATAAAATAGGATAAAAGATAAAATGAATATGGTTAGTTCGAAAAACGCCGACCACGCGTACTTCGTTTACCACGTGAATCCTTGGTTCAATCGCGGGGGTTCCTACAATAATGGTACAGAGTCAGGTCTGTTTGCCTTTGGGAATAATCATGGTTCAGTGCACGAGAATTTTGGTTTTAGAATTGTCTTAGCATTTTAATGAACAAATTGCTTGAAATATACTTACTTTTAGTTTATAATTTTTAATATATTTATAAAACTGTGAAATTGAGGAGTACATAAAACTTTTATTTTAGAGAGTCTATGATTGGTGAAAATAGATATAAGATTTTATGGAAGGTAGCAATGGAGTTTAATTATTGAAAATAAGTAGATAATTACGGGTACTATACGTTAAATAGAATTGAGGTGCGCAAGATTTTGCTTGTGAAATAAGGTGGTACCGCGGGTTAACTCGTCCTTTTATTTGATAAGAGGAGGAGTTTTTTTATGGATTTTAAAAAAGCCATGAAGGCATTTGATAAATATGTTTCGTCTTATGATATGAAGGATAAAAATATAATACATAAATATAGACATACATATAAAGTAGTCGATTTAATGGAGGAATTAGCCAATCGTTTGGATTTAGATGATGAGAAAATATTTATTTCTAAACTTATTGGATTATTACATGATATTGGTAGGTTTGAGCAGTTAAAGCAGTTTTCTAGTTATAATGATCATGCTACTTTTGATCATGCGGATATGTCTTGTTGTTATTTATTTGAAGAAGGACATATTCGTGATTTTGTAGAAAATGACAAATATGATAAGTTAATTGAAAATGCAGTTAGAAATCATAATAAGAAGTTTATTGCTTTAATGGATGATGAGTCATTATTCTTTTCGAAAATGATTAGAGATATGGATAAAGTCGATATTTATCGTGGAATAGCAGTTGATTATGAAACTAAATTTGATGCCAAAGAAGTGTCTAAAGATGTTTTAGAACTATTTAGTAAAGGTGAAATAATTGATAGAAAATTAGTTAAATCTGAGAGTGATGAAGTTTTATTAGATATGGGTTTTGTATTTGATTTTAACTTTGAAGAAAGTTTGGATATTTTAGTTGAAACAGATAATTTTGATTTATATTTAGGAACTGTTAAAGTTAGTGAAGATAGTGAGAAATTATGGAAAAAAGTAAGAGAAATCTGTTTTGATAAAATTAACAAAGGAATTAATTAAAAGTATTGGGAGGGTATTTTATGTTAGAAAAAAAATATGATCATAAAAAAGTTGAAGAAAGTAAATATAATGAGTGGCGTAATAAAGGGTATTTTGAAGCAGGGAAAGATAAGAGTAAAGTTCCTTATTGTGTTGTTATACCACCACCAAATGTAACAGGGAAGCTGCATTTAGGTCATGCTTGGGATACATCTTTGCAAGATATTATGATTCGTTATAAAAGAATGGATGGTTATGATGCTTTGTGGCTTCCTGGAATGGATCATGCTGGTATTGCGACACAATCTAAAGTTGATAAGAAATTAAAGGATCAAGGAATAATGCCACGTGAAATGGATCGGGATGAATGGTTAAAGATTGCTTGGGATTGGAAAAAAGAGTATTCGGATAATATTCATAATCAGTGGGCTAAGTTAGGTCTATCTGTTGATTATAGTCGAGAAAGATTTACGTTAGATGATGGACTTAGTAGAGCAGTTAGAAAGGTATTTGTTGATTTATATAATAAGGGCTTAATATATCGTGGTGAAAGAATAATTAATTGGGATCCTGTCCAGATGACAGCTTTATCTAATGAAGAGGTTATTTATAAAGAGGATAAAGGGGCTTTTTATCATTTGAAATATTATTTAGAAGATAAATCTGATTATTTGGATGTTGCTACTACTAGACCAGAAACATTGTTTGGTGATACTGCAGTAGCAGTTAATCCTAAAGATGAAAGATATAAGGACTTAATTGGTAAAAAGGTAATTTTACCAGTAGTTAATAAGTTGATTCCAATTGTTGGTGATTTTCATGCTGATCCAGAGTTTGGTACTGGTGTTGTTAAGATTACACCAGCTCATGATCCTAATGATTTTGAAGTTGGTATCAGGCATAATTTAGAACGTGTTGTTGTAATTAATCCTAATGCGACAATGAATGAGAATGCTTTTAAATATCAAGGATTGACTAGGGAAGAATGTCGTGTTCAATTACTTGAGGATTTGAAAAAAGAAAATTTATTAATTAGTGTTGAAGAGATGGTGCATAATGTCGGTCATTCTGAGAGAAGTGATGCAGTAGTTGAACCATATTTATCAAAACAATGGTTTGT
>CATKEA010000214.1 GCA_949746915.1 uncultured Bacilli bacterium | reverse complement strand
TTTTTATTTCATATTTAATATTTTTATCTTCTAGTAATTTTCTTAATTCTTCCATTTTTTCACCCACGAAAATTATATTAAACTATTTAGCTCTATAGTATGCTTGTGGCTTATTCGCAACTTCCGTTTTTAGATTTAAAATATTGTTGAACATTTTTCATACTGCTGTCAATATTACTAAAATCTATCAAGTTTTTAATTTCATTATTCATTTCTTCAGTGCAATCTTCACACTTAAAATATTTATCGCTTCCAAACTCAATTTCATACTGATTATCGTTTATTTTACATATAGCTATAGCACTACTATCAACACTAATATTGGTAATCTTTCCAGCTGAACTAAATACAATCAGGGCGATTATGTCAATTATAACGCATGCGATAAAGACTATTTTGATAAATTTAAGTATTTTAATAATTATTCCAGTTAATTTTTCAGTATTACTAGTTCTTTCTACTAAAACATTGTTTACCCTGTTATCTAACAATTCATCAATACTAATGTTTAATACATTAGATAAAATTTTTAATTGTTCTGGGTTTGGTGTTGTTTCTTCTAATTCCCAATTTGAAATTGTTTGTCTAGTAACATTTACCTTTTCTCCTAATTGTTCTTGTGAAAGTCCTTTTTTCTTTCTTAATTTTAAGATTTTATTTCCTAATGGCATAGTCATCACTCCTTTCACTTGCAATTATAGATTATTACTATTAGCAAATCTACAAAAGAACTTTGGAACTTTGTCAAACTTTTTTAACATTTGGATTATAGAACTTAATTGTTAATATTTATTATGATATTTTTCCTTTGCTAAATTAACTATTTTATCAACAAATTTTTTCTTACCATTAGTATATAAATCTCTATTAAGCTTATATTTATTATATAATTCTAACTTTAATTTTTCATATTCTTTGGCTTTTTGTTCATTATCATTTAAATAATCTCTAAAGTATAACTCATCGCAATCACCATATTTTTTTATATGAATATGAAATACATTATCAGCATATCCATTTACTGTATATCCCTTATTAAAAGATATTTTATCTAAAGTTTCTGACATTAAAATATAATCATTTTTAAGTAGTATATATTTAACAGTATCTTTATTAGCAAAATCTATTTCTATTAAAATATCTATTATTGGCTTAGTTTTTATATTTTCAATAGCAGTGCTACCGACATGACTTATCCTACTTATATAATTGCCAAGTAAAGATTTTAGAATACTTTCTTCATTTGAATAAACTGTTTTAAAAGCTTTACTGTAATCAGTAAATTTTATAGGAAACAATTTCCACAATTCTTCTAATGTCATATCTGATAATGCTTTTTTCATATATACCTCCAATTTATCATCTTTTTGAATCATTCATGATTGTCTAAAATTTTTCTAATAGTTTGACCCGCCTACAAAATACTAGTATAAATTTTTTTACTTGTTATAATATATTTCTTCTTTAGTATAACATAAAAACTTATTTAATGTTGCTATCTTCGTTGCCTTTATCTGTTGGCTTCTTATTTTACTTTTTAAAAGCTTTTTTATTCTTTATACATCATAATAAAAAAGTGTACTTTTCAATCCTGATTGGTGGATTTACTTCTTACACTTTTATAATAGTAAATTATAATTTATTTAAATAAGTCAGCTCTAATTGTAATATAACCCTCATGTGTAGTTGTAAATAATAATGGTATTTCTTTGTTATCAAAAAAGGCAATATCATTTATTCCAAAAGCTGTATCTTCTACAAGATCACCATCATTTGAAATAGTATATTTACAAAAGGTTTCAAACTGTTTTAGATAGCTAAAAATCTCATGTGAAGACTTTATTTTATATACCTTATTTTTTTGACTAGATTTAGTTCCCCACCATTTATTTTTTAGTTCTAAAGAAATTATAAATCTTTCAAAATTTTTTATAAATTTCGTTTCATCTTCATTTATTAAAACATACTCAATATATTGACACTTCTTTTCTAGTTGGTTCAGTACCTGTAAATATTCATTATGATTATTTAGTTTTCCTGTATAATCTAGTAATTTCATTATATCAACACCTCTTTGAATTACAAACATTATAATTAAAATAGAAATTGGTCAAAATAGTAAATCTTTTTTTGTTATCAATTGAATTCAGCTTTCAATAACAGTCTATGTTATAAAATATTACTCCAACTCACTTTTAAATTAGTATTTTTTAGTTTACTTAGAGTAGCACATTGATAACTATAAATTTGAAATTATCAAAAAAATAGACAGTAGTCTTATAATTTAACTATGTCTATTTTGGTATTTAAACCCTTTTTTTTAAGACTTTTTCTCCTTCTGTTTTTTCTTCAATAATCTTCGTATATTCTTGTAAGTGATCTTTAACAAAGTTCATTTTTCTTAGATCGCTTCCATATAGTATTTTTTGGCAAAATTCTTCTTTATTTTCAGGATCAAAATAGTATAAAACAGCACTATTATTTCCTTTAAAGAAACTTGCACATGTCTCAAGTTTTTCTTTTTCTTTCTCACTCATACTTCTTGGTAAAGATAAATATACAAGACCATCTTCAATAGTAAGAACTGTAAATCCTAATTGTTCTGATAAATCTATCATATAGTTACCATCTTTATCTAGTCTTACATTTAAATCGTTATTAAAACAAAATGTTTTAATAACATTATCTATACTTCTAAATTCTGCTATTAATCTAATCAGAATAGGTTCTTCTGATAATTTTGAACCCTTACTTGTAATTATTATTACTTCTCCTCTAATTGTCATTTCTTTTTCCCCCATATGTTTAGTTATTGAAAGGGACTATAAACCTATAGTCCCTAAATTTGTGATCACCACAATTAAGCAGTGATACTATATTATATGTTTAACAACTTATTCTATTACTAATTCAATTCTATAACGTTTATTATTTACTCTTCTTAGATAAGCTTTTTTTCCATTTATAGTCGTCTGCTGATTTAGTGTTTTAAACAATATATCATTTAGTTCTCCATAGTCCTCATTGCTACCTGCTTTGGTTTTTAAATATATAGCATAGACACCAGTATTTAAATTATTTATATCAATAGTGGTATCATACCATACTCTAGTTTTATCAAAACCATCAGATACTTTTAAAGTTACTTGATAGTCTCCTGTTGTTATACTTCCAGCGTTGTACACTTTTCTTGTAAATGTCTGAATATTTTCTAATACAACAGTCCTTTCAACATTTGTATTAGCACTGTAGTTTACTCCAACATTATGACTTGTTCCACGTATTCGTAATTTACTTCCACTTAAAGTTAATGTTGTATATGAGTTATACATCATATCTCTAGTTGGTGGGTTTTTTGAAGAAATAAGTCCTTCATCACGAATTGTTAATTCCATTGGCATACTTCTTTCTAAATAATTCATTAGAAATTGATATCCTCTTTTAGTTGATGAAGTATTTTTTCTAGTTATCTCTTTATAAAATAAATTATTGAAATTACGTCTTACTTTAGAGTCACTATTAGCAACTTCAACATACATTTGATAATCACCTTGTGGTAAAAACGACAAATCAAGTGTTGATTTAAACCACCCTCCAGTATAATCATATTTTATACTTTCTTCTGGGTTAGTCATTATAAAACTTCCAGTCCATGAATCTAATTTATAGTAATATTCTTTATTTGTCAACACATTCTTAAAAATCATATAATTTTTTGTTTTATCTTTTGGATTATTTACACCTTGGATTGATAAATGTCCACTTACTGTTACCTTATTATCACTCATAGTAAGCTCATTAAAATAATAATTATTATTTACTTTTTCTTTAAGACTACTATTGGGATTATTTGGTAGTATTGGTGTATCTGTTGGACTTGGTGTCGGACTTGGAGATGGCGTTGGTGTTGGAGATACACTTGGTGTCGGACTTACTGTTGGTGATGGAGTTGGACTTGGCGTTGGACTAGTTGACGGAGATGGTGTTGGCTTTTCTTCTTCTCCACCTTGATCTATTGGATTTTGTAAAAGATTTGTTGTCTCTTTAGTATTTATCTTTACAAAGTAACTAGCTGGTACATAGACAAGCATTTTGTTCCAATCATAAGTATATCTTGGATTACTTTTTGAATCTCCAATATATTCTAAAGTATTAGGATCTAAGGTTGGATCACTAGTAATTTGATACCAAGTGGTATTTCCATTTACTGCTGGTCCAGTTACTTCTTTTAATATTACTATTGGTACATTCTTTAAGTAAAATTTATAAAATTGTGAAGAAACTGGTAGTCCATTTGGATCTTTATAAGCCTTTATTCCTGTATCTGATTTTTCTTTTAAAACAGCTTGCTCATATGAGTTATAATCTTGAAAATCATAATATTTATCTAATTCATAATATCTAGCTGCTGCTGATTCTCCCCAATATGGGTCAGAAGCATATTTAACATTAAGACCTTGGTCTTTTGTTCCTAAGTTGCTGCCATGCCATCGCCAATCTCCAGGCTGAATAAAACCATAACTTAACCAAGAATAAGCATAAGTATTAATACAATCTTCAACACTAGCATACATCGAAGCTGATTCTCCAGGAGATGTATCTACAGCATTAAGTCCAAATAAATTGTTTTTAGTCATAGCAATGTTACTTGTACCATATGCTGATTCATTTGCTCCAACTGAAAACATCAGAGCTAAGTTTATTCCATAATTATTTTGAGCACTTTCAAAGTATTTTCCACTATCATAAAATTTAGAATTGCTTGCTGTGTATTTTTTTACATCCTTTATATATTTATCAATATCTTCACCAGTATAGTTACTCTTAGTACGATAGTTTAAATATAAATAAAAATTATAATAAGGCTCGTTACTATTAACAGCATTATTATAGTTACCTGCTTTATAATCATTAATCATTGTTTTGATATCTTTATAAAAATAAATACCATCATAACTATAATATTTACCATTATTTAACATTGGTGGTTTTTTACCAAATTTTATGTAATTAGTTGGCTTAGTCCCTAAAAGATTCTGTGGTAAAGCATGTCTTATATATTCTTCTTTAGTATCACTTACAACACCAACTTCATAAAATGATGGTGATTTAGTCCAAGATACAGGAATTATGTCATATTGATTACTACCATAACTTGAAGAAGATGTTGTTTGATCATCTTCATATTTATGTATCCAACCAGTTAATCCTGCTACTTTTATTTTTATTCTTTTAGTAGGATAATCTACCTCTAATAATACAGCATCATCACTTGGTCCACCTTTAATGTAACTATAACTACTAGTATCATTTTTATTTTTATAAATATATGTTGTCGATGAGATTTTCTGATCATAATCAATAAAGGCATATTTAGCATCAACAATCATTCCATCTTCAATTATAACAAGATTATCACTACCATCTTCAGTAGAAGTATTCATGACTGTTTTAGCTTCTTCATACGAGTCATAACATGCTTTATTAGAAAGACTTCCATCTGGATTAGCATAAGCTAACTCTGTTTTTTTTGTATTACAAAAATCTCTGTTTTTTATTTCACCCACGGAAAGCGCTTTAGCTGAAGTTGGAATAAGTAAACAAAAAGACAAAAATAGCAAATACTTGGTTTTTTGCAAAAAATATCCCTCCTTACACACTTTATAATAACATTATAACATTTTTTTTAAATTTCGTACATATTTCGATATTTTCTTTAAATTGTTTTACATTTATTCAATACAAATCATGTCAAATTTGTAATTTTTTTAGTTCTTCTTATTTAATTATATTTATGTTTGGGTATAATATAATTGAGAGTGATGATATGACAAATAAAAATAGTACAAAAAAAAGTACAATAAACAAGAACACATCTTCTAGAAGTTCTACTAATCGAACTAATGTAAATAAAAGTAATTCACGTAGAAAAAACAATAAAAAATCAGGAGTTAAAGTTACACTTCCTAATATTTTAGTTTTTACTAGTATACTAGCTAGTGGTTATCTTATATATCAAGTAATGTTACTTGGACCAATAGAAAAAAGTATTAGATATATAATCGTTGGTATTATAATTGCTATTGATTTATTTCTTTTTTATAATAATTATAAATTAATTAGATCAAAGAAAAAAAGTTTAAGAAATAATTTACTATTTTGTTTTGCAATGTTTCTTTTTGTTATAGTTAACTTTACTTTAGGTTTTTTTACAAATAAATTCTATTCATATGTTTCGGGTATTAATAAAAGTACTATTACTTATTCTAGTAGTTTAATTACTAAAAGTAGTAATAAATTAAATGATATCAATGATATATCTAACTCTAAAATTGGTTTATTAAATGATAGTACTTCTATTGAAAATTATACGATACCAAGTAGTATGATAAATAGATATAACTTACTTGGTACTAATGATATTGTAAAATATGATGATATAAGTACAATGTTACATGATTTATATACTGATAATATTGATTATATGTTCATATCGAGCAATTATAAAATGATGTTTGGAGAAATGGAAGAGTTTTCTAATATAAGTAACGATGTTAAAATAATTAAAACAGAAGAAAAAAAATATAAGAAAGATGCTTCTTCAAATGATTATTTATATAGTGATGGTAATAGTATTACAAAACCTTTTACTTTACTTTTGATGGGTGTTGATAGTGAAGTTGATGGATTAAGTAAAAATGCTGGTGTTCATGGTGACTCTTTAATTTTAATAACGTTCAATCCTTCAACATTAAATGCAACTATGGTAACAATTCCAAGAGATAGCTATGTTCCTATTCAATGTTTTAAGGATAAACGTCGTAATAAGCTAACACACGCAGCTTGGTATGGATCTAACTGTATGTTAGAAACTATTGAAGCTTTTACAGGAATAAAAATAGATTATTATGTAAAAATAAATTTTAAGGGATTAGTTAGATTAGTCAATGCTGTTGATGGAGTTGAAGTAGATGTTCCTAAAAGACTTTGTACTGATTCTTCTGATAGAACAGGAGAAGTTTGTATTGAAAAGGGATTACAGACTCTGGATGGTGAAGGAGCTTTAGTTTTTGCTAGAAATAGATATGACTTACCTAATGGTGACCTAGATCGTGGACAAAATCAACAAAAATTGGTTAAAGCTCTTATTTCTAAGTTTAAGGATATAAAATCACTTGATAAGTTAAATAAAATACTTGATGCTATTAGTGATAATTTAGATACCAATCTTACAACTAAACAGATATTATCTTTTTATAATATTGGTAAGGATATGCTTAGTGTTGGACGAAGTACTAGTGGAGATATAGTTAACATCCAAAGTCTTTATATTCAAGGAACTGGTCAAATTATATATGACCCGCATTTAAAACTTAGTTTATGGAACTATATAGTTAATAAAGATAGTTTAAATGATGTTATTAAGCAAATGAAATGCAATTTAGATGATGGAGCTTTAATTAAAGCTTTTGATTATAGTTATGATGATACATATAGTATTCCAGTTGTAGGATATGGCCCTTATAAAAATACTACTTATATTCCTTCTCTTCCTAATTTTATTGGAAAATCAAAAGAGGAAGCAGTTAAATATTTGGAAGAAAATAAAGTTAAATATAAATTGAGCTATGTTAAAGATCTAGACAGTGAGTATGATAATGGAGATATCATTTACCAAAGCTATCCTGTTAAAACTGCTCTTGATACTATTGATACACTAAATATAAGTGTTTTAGATAAACCTAAGGGATCTAATAATACTTCAAATAATAATAAAGATTGTAGTGATTCTGATAATACTAATAAAGTTTGTTATTTACCTAATTTTGTTGGAAAAGATAAAGACTATGTAGAACAATGGAGTAAAACATTTAGTAATACAATTAAACTTAAATATAATGAAATTAGTATTAGTCTTTATCCAAATAGAAAAATTGGTACAATTGTTTCTCAAAATTATGTACAAAAAACACATTTAAGTAAAGTTAAAGTTTTAGAACTAACAGTAATTACTGAATAGAAAATACCTTTCAATTTGAAAGGTATTTTTTAACTTAATATTATATTTTCTTCTTTATCATTTTCTAAGAAAGCTCTAGTTTCTTTTCTTTGCTGTTTTTGATTCTCTAAATTCTCTTTAGCTAAGTCTAAAAGTGCTATAGGATCATTATTAGGTATTCTGGTCGTACCAATAGTTGCTATTCCATAATATACGATTGGATATGAATATTGCTTTTTAGCACTACTTTTAGCTTGGTATGTCTTACTTTCTGCTAAAGTCTTAATTAAATCAGCTTTGTTAATTCCTACTGTATTAGAATTAGAATTGTTTAAAAGTATAACAAAAGAATTTTTTGCTAATCTAAATCCATAATCTTTTTTTGAAATATTATCTATTATACAGTCTCCTAAATCTTTTATTATATTATTAACTGTTATAGTATTAAAATCTTCTAAAATTTCTTCATCAAATTCAAATGCAATTATAGTAACTCCTTTACTAGTACTTTTAGTCTTTTTGGCTAATTTATGCAAAATATTTTCAAAGTACTCTTCTAATATTAGACCACTTTCGTGATCTTTTTTTAATTGTTCTCTTTCTTTAATATCTGATGTTATATTGATATACATTTGGACTGTTACTTTTTGATTTTGATAGTCTAGTGTTAATTCTTTAAGTGCCCATATTTTTGAGTCATATTTATAGTAATCTTCTGATGGATAACGACACATTTCTTTTTGATTGACATTATCACTGCATGCTATTATTTTACCTTTCTCGTCCTTGATAAAGAACATAATTTGTTCACTATTCTCTCTTATAATTTCTGTTAAAATTCCTTGTAAATTACTCACAGGCTTACCTCCTAATAAAGAAAAAAGAGTAGCCAAAAAAAACAATTCTTTTTATACTACTTCTTTGATTGCGATGATACTTATTTTATCATTTAAAGCCGATAATGTCAATAAAACTGATTCAGTATACCCCATATCTTTTACATATTTTATAGATAAGTTAACTTCATATGCTTTTTCATCTTCATTATCTATTTCTTTTTCTTTTATATCTTTAACTTCAACATCTTTTACCTCTGGTAAATTTTGTTTTCTTTTTCCATAAATGTTATTTTTGATGTATTTATATAAAGTATTTGAAGCTTTAAGAGAAAAATTATCTCGTATATCTTCTCTTAAAAACTGAACTCCCCCAATATCTTTATTTGTAATCTTGTTATTAAGAGTATAGAAATCAATAACAAAAAGTTTAGAAATTAAACTACAATATTCTTCTTGATTGATTTCTTCCTCATTAAGAACATTTTCTAAATCCTTAAAATACTTTTTGTATATATCTGTTTCATTGTCATCTAAAGTATAGTTATATTTTTCGATAACAGATAATACCTTAACTTCAGTTTGTTTATTAGCATCAAAGATTCTTTTTATAACAAAAACACTGCCTACTACAAGTATTATTAATATAATTATTGTCGGTAATACCTTTTTCTTAGGCTTTTGTTTCATTAGTCTATGTTCCTTTCATCTATATAATCTTCATTAGAATCTAGTAATTCTTGATCTTTTTTGATCAAATCAAATACAATAAGCGAATTTGAAACTTTTAATAAAAGATCAGCATAGTTACTACATTCTTTAATATATTCTTCGGTTATTTCTGTTTCTTTTAATGATAAATAAGCGTTTTTTTGAGAATTATAGTAAATCTTATTAGTTACAAAATTTCCTGATGGAAAAATAACAATGTTATCGTCTTTAGTTTGAAAAATATCTTTACCTAATTGATATTTATTGTAAAACCCAAACATATTTCCTAAAGTAGGCATTACATCATACATTCCCATAACAGTAGTAATTTCTTTATGAAGACTTTTTTCTGTTTCTTTACTATAAATTAGGAATGGAACTTTTCTTAGTAATTCCATTTGATAATTGTCTATTTCTTTATAATTAGGATCATCATTTGGTAATAGTTCTTCTGTATCTTTATCATAATTATATAATTTTTTAAAGTCTGTTTTAGGAAGTCTAGCATCATGGTCTCCATATAAAACAATTACTGTATTATCCATAATTCCTGCTTCTTCTAAATCAGCTAGAAATTCTCCTAGAGCTGCATCAGCATAATGAACAGATTTTAAATAGTTACCTAATTTAGTTCCTTCCATATAAGGATGACTTATTATTTCTTTTTCTCCAGCTTCATTTATTATTTCTTCTTTGATATCGACATCAAATTCTCCATATTTATCTGTATCGGAGAATGGGGTATGGTTGGTTAGCATTATTACTGTTCCATAGAATGGTTTTCCAGCTTCATTTATTTCTTTTATCTTTTCTACTGATTGTGAAAAAAATGATTTATCAGATAAGCCAAGTCCAATTACTTCATCTATTTCATAAGAACTTTTACTATAGAACTTGTCATAACCTAGACTTTCATGCATAATATCACGATTCCAGTAAGAACCATTATTACCATGCATTGAAAAAGCGTAATAACCTTGTTCTTTAAGTAATTTAGGGATACTTACATATTCTCTATCATAATAACTTACAAAGGCGGTTCCTGTTGATGTTGGCATTAGTGAAGTATTTAAAGTAAATTCACTATCACTACTAGTTCCAACACTTACTTGGGAATAAAAATTACTAAAATAAAGTGATTTTTTAGTTAGTTTATTCAAATTAGGAGTTACTTCTTCCCCATTAAATTTTAGTCCAATTACAAAATTTTGCATACTTTCAGCATGAATTGCAATTATATTTTTTCCTTTGAATTTATTGGTATATTTGTTTTTATATTCTTGAGTATCTGGTACATTACTATAGTATTCTTTAAATGTTTTCATGGCTTTATCATAACCAAATAAGGTCGTAAGCTGTGGTTGAACACTTTGAATAACATCATTTATTTGATAAGTAAAAATACCAAAACGCATTACTAGATATTCTCTATTCCATTGTTTGGCAAAACGTGATATTTCTGTTGGAGTTAAAGCTGTTAGAACACAAAATGCACTAATGGCAGCTACTGTTATAATGCTCATTGCTTTAGATTTACTTCTATTATTTTTATTTCTTTTTACACCTAGCCTAATATCTTTTCTTTTAATAAAGAAATAAGTTATTAATAGACATAGTGGGGAAAGTATATAAATAAAATCTCGTAATTTTAAAACATTTTCAAAAACAGCGTCTCCTACAGCTCCTAAATATTTACTAGTAGAAAGTAATGAAACTGATACATATGAAGTATAAAAAGTATAGTAAATTGAGTTTATAATGCAGACTGCAGACATAATAATACTAGCAATAAAAAAGTAGGCAAAGCGATTCTTTTCTTTTACAAAGTATCCTATTCCTCCAACTGCTAAGATAATAGCTAAATCTGCTAAGACAGGCTTTAATAACAAAAGATTTTCTGTTGTATGAATAGTGAAGTAGCGTAAAGCTATTGTATTAAATAGTAATGTTATTACAAATATAAAAAATAACATATTGTTTTTTATAGCTTCAACGATACCATTTATCAAGTTTATAATAAATGCCTTAGGATTTTTCTTTCTATCTTTATATATTTTCTTTATATCTTTTTGTAGTTCCTTTATTTTTATCTTTAGATCTTTAACTTTTTTTTCTAATGTGTCCATTTCCCCAACCCTTTCTTTTATATATTATATCACTTGTATGTGATATTAGCAATTATTGGTACTGTAAAAATTGTGTAAATGTTTGGAAAATTTTCTTATTTTTTGAAGAGAAATCAGTATTAAAAAATAGTAATTGATAAAAATAGATTTAAAAACAAGCGAAAACAGGTCATTAAAATTTCTGCTTTTACCTGTTTTCATATATTCAATAATTTTTTAATAATGGATTAGCTAACCTCTATTTAAAAGTACTTAGTTTTTTATTTAACTAAAATATAAAAATCTAACCTATTAGTATATTAATACTTTTAAGTTAGATTATTAAGTGTTCTAGTTTTTAGCTTGAAAGAACAATGTAAAAATAAATGTAAATACAATTGCTGCTGTTATTCCTGATGCAGTTAAGTCAAACATTCCCATTAGTAAGCCCATTATTCCCATATCGCTTGCTTTTGCTAAAGCTCCATGGATTAAAGAGTGTCCAAAACTGGTTATTGGTACTAATGCTCCTGCTCCAACATAATTAATTATTTTATCATAAATACTAAAAGTATCTAAGAATGATCCAACTACAACAAAAATACTTGTAATATGCCCAGCAGTTAATTTTGTATTATCTAAGATAAGTTGTCCAATTAAACAAACAAATCCACAAAATAGAAATGAATATACATATATCATTATATTACCTCCAAACTAACAGCATGTGCTATGCTTAAGATATTTTCATGTTGATAGACCATTGTCGGTGAAAATAAGGCTCCAGTTGTAACTAATAAAACTTTCTTTACTTCTTTCTTTTTTAGTTTATTGTAAATAAGTCCATAATTTACTAAAGCACTACATACTGGTCCACTACCACCTGCTAAAACTTCTTTTTGATTATCTAAATCATATAACATAGTTCCACAATCATTATAGTTAGCACTTATATCTATATTAAATTCAGTTTTTAAATAGTCAATTAATATTTCTTTTCCATAAGTTCCTAAGTCTCCAGTTAAAATTAAATCATAATAATCTGGTGTTCTATTAAGATCTTTTAAATGTCTACTTATTGTATCTGCTGCTGCAGGGGCCATTACTGCTCCCATATGAAGTGGGTCAGTTTGACCTAGATCTATTATTCTTCCTATTGTTGATGATTCTACTTTAATATCACTTTTGACATTTGATAATAATATTGATGCTCCTCCCGTTGCTGTAAAAGTAGCTGTTTTAGGTTTTGGTGCTCCATATTCAGTAGGATTTCTAAATTGTTTTTCACTTGACATATTATGAGAAGAAGTTGCTGCTATTACACGATTAACTTTTTTAGAATCAATCATTGTTGATCCTAGTATTATTCCTTCACAACTTGTTGCACAAGCACTGTAAATACCTAAAAATGGAAAATCAAATTTTTGTGATGAATAACATGATGAGGTAATCTGATTCATTAGATCTCCAGAAATAATACAATCAATATCTGTTTTTTTATGTTTACTTTTCTTTAACAATATTGAAATAGAATCTTCTAAAGATTTGGCTTCTGCTAATTCCCATGATTTTTCACCATTATATAGTTCATCAAAAGTCTTATCAAAGTATTTATATAAAGGTCCTTTTGCTTCATAAGGACCTGCTACTGTTGAAGTGTTTTCAACATAAACATTATCATATTTATAAGTCATAATTAGCCTCCCATTATAATTAATCGTAATAATCCAAAGAACCATGCTGATACTACACCATATAGTATTACTGAACCAGCTAGTTTAAAGATATTACTACCAACTCCATATATTGGTCCTTCTTTTTTATATTCAATTCCAGCACTAGTCATAGAATGAGCAAACCCAGTTATAGGAATTATTAATCCACATTTACAAAATGTTACCCATTTATCAAAGAATCCTAATGCTGTTAGTAAACTTGCTACAAATATCAAAGTAACTAACATGAATGTTGAAGCATCTTTGGTCGATATTTCGAAATATGAAGAATAAAATTCTGTCATTAACTGACCTATTACTCCAACTAAACCTCCAGTTACAAAAGCAATAAAAGCATTTTGTGCTCTAGTTTCAGTTGGTTTATGTTTATCAACTATTTTTTTATATTGTTTCTTTTCCATAATTATCACCACTAATAGTATTAAACAAAATAAAAAAAATATACATTTAGTATAATTTTTTTATTTTAAGCCACTAAGCTACCTTTTAATTTTTGTAATATTTTGTTTTCAGTACGAGAAACTTTAACTTGATTTATTCCTAAAACTTTAGAAGTCTCTGTTTGGGTCATATCATTAAAATAACGACAATTTATTAAACGTTGTTCTTCTTCTGTTAGTTTTCCTAGTTCTTCTTTTAAATCTAGTATTTCTTCACTAAAACCTAACTCTGTATATGGTATAACATCATATACATTTAGTTCTTTGTCTTCATCATCATTTATTATAAAATCGAGACTATGTACTGGTTGTTGTTGATTTAGGGCTTCTGATATTAGTGATTCATCAACATCTAAAAATAAAGATAATTCTGTTACTGATGGTTCTCGATATAATTTTTGTTCTAAGACTTCTTTTGCTTTACTTACTGATGATGATAATTTTATTAAATCTCTGTTTACTTTGATACTTCTATCTTCTCTTATATATTTTAATACCTCACCTTTAATATACCAATAAGCATATGTAGAAAATTTAGTATTCTTATCAGAACTATAATTTTGACAAGCCTTTAAAAGTGCAATATAGCCAACTTGTTTTAAATCTTCTACATCATAATAATTTTTATAACTTTGTATTACTGAGTATATTAATCTTTCATAATCCATTATATCTTCTGTTTTCATATTCTCTCCTTATTATATATTGATCATTTTTAACGCAGATAATTCATTATTACTAATTAAATAATTATTTTTTATGAAATTATTAATTGTCAGACTCTTTAAATTATTGTATCCACAAATAATTATTTTCCCATTTTTTAAAACAATGTCTTGATATCTTGTTAATAAAT
>CATKEA010000213.1 GCA_949746915.1 uncultured Bacilli bacterium | reverse complement strand
TCTAATTTTGGAACTTCCATAATTGTTTTATAATTATATTTTGTTGTTAAACTTGGAACAACTTCATTTAAGTATTTTTCTTTTAGGCGGTTCATATATTACCCTCCTTCCAATTAATCAATCTTTTCATTTGATTTTTTTGAAATTCTAATTTTTTTATTTGTTTTATTATCTGTTGTATGTCCTATTCTAGTTCTTTTCTTAGTTTTAGGATCAATTAACATAACGTTTGATGCATGGATAGGTGCTTCTATTTCTAGAATACCACCAGTTTCTTGTCCATTACCTTTTTTATGTTTTTTAACAATATTAACACCTTCAACGATTACTCGATTTTCTTTTTTAAGTGTTTTTGTTATTTTTCCTTCTTTACCTTTACTAGATCCAGCGATTACTACGACTTTATCTCCTACTTTAAAGTTCATAATATCCTCCTTTATAGCACTTCTTTAGCTAAAGATACTATTTTCATATAATCTTTATCACGTAATTCACGTGCTACTGGTCCAAAGATACGAGTTCCAACTGGAGTCTTGTCATCTTTGATAATTACACAAGCATTATCATCGAATTTAATGTAGCTTCCATCTTCACGATGTACACCTTGCTTACTTCTAACGATAACAGCTTTAACTACTTTTCCTTTTTTAACAGTTCCATTAGGTGTGGCATTTTTAACTGTACCAACAACTATGTCACCGATATTACCAGTTTTAACTTTGCTTCCACCTAATACACGAATTACTAATAGTTCACGTGCACCAGTATTGTCTGCAACTTTCAAACGGCTTTCTTGTTGTAACATAAATTAATCCTCCTTCACCTAAGAGTTATAAAATAACTGCTTCTTTTACAATTTCTGCTAAGTAGAAATATTTTGTTTTAGAAATTGGTTTGGTTTCAATTATTCTAACTGTATCTCCTACTTTAGCTTTATTTGTTTCATCATGTACTGCATATTTCTTTGAAGATTTTACTCTTTTTCCATATAATGGATGTTTCTTGTAAGTTTCAACTTTAACAGTGATTGTCTTATTGTTTGATGCGCTTACTACTGTTCCAACGAATTCTTTTCTTACTTTTTCCACTGTCTACTTTCCTCCTTGCTCATTTAATTCACGTTCACGAAGTACTGTTTTAAGTCTCGCTACTGTATGTCTTAAATCTCTTATTCTTGAAGGTTTTTCTAGATTTCCAGTTGCTTGTTGGAAACGTAAATTGAATAATTCTTCTTTGCTTTCTTTGATTTTTGTTTCAATTTCTTCAGTGGTAAGTTCTCTTATTTCTTTAACCTTCATTTATTTCACCACTTTCTTTTTTAATAAACTTTGTTTTGATTGGTAGTTTATGTGAAGCTAAACGTAATGCTTCTCTAGCAACTTCCTCTGAGACACCAGCTATTTCAAACATTATTTTTCCTTCTTTAACAACTGCTACCCAAGCTTCAACGTTTCCTTTACCTTTTCCTTGACGTGTACCAATTGGCTTCTTAGTAATTGGCATATGTGGGAAAATATTGATCCATACTTTTCCACCACGTTTCATATAACGTGTCATAGCAACACGGGCAGCTTCGATTTGATTAGCTGTAATCCAAGCACCTTCTTTTGCTACTAGACCATATTCTCCTTTATCAAGAGTTGTATTTCCTTTTGCATGCCCTTCATAAGGAAGTCTATGTACACGACGATATTTTGTTCTTGATGGAATCAACATAATTACTTACCTCCTTTTGCTTTCGCTTTCTCTTTATTGGCATTTTCTACATTGGCCTTTTTTGAAGGAAGTATTTCTCCTTTATATATCCATACTTTAACACCGATTTTTCCAAATGTTGTATCAGCTTCGCTAGTTGCATAATCGATATCAGCTCTTAATGTATGAAGTGGGATAGTTCCTTCTGTATATCCTTCACTACGAGCCATATCAGCTCCGCCAAGACGTCCTGATACTAAGGTTTTAATTCCTTTTGCTCCAGCTTTCATAGCATTTCTAATTGCTCTTTTTTGAGCCATTCTGAATGATGCTCTATTTTCAATTTGAGTTGCAATCATGTCGGCAACAATTGCAGCATTAATATCAGGTTTTTTGATATCTACTATTGATATTTGAACTTCTTCATTAACTAGTTTAGAAAGTTCTTTTTTAACTTTTTCTATTTCTTCACCATTTCTACCGATGATTACACCAGGTTTAGAAGTGTGAACGATTATTTCTGTTCTCTTAGCATTTCTTTCGATTTGAACTTTAGCAATGTTTGCATCTTTAGATCTTTTTTCAAAATATTCACGAATCTTAACATCGTTACTTAAAAACTTTGAATAATCTTTTTTTGTTGCATACCATTTTGAGTCCCAATCTTTATTAATACCAAGTCTCATTCCATTAGGATTTACTTTTTGACCCATTATATAACCCTCCTTATAGATTATCTTGTTGCCACAACTATAACGATGTGACTTGTTCTTTTATCCTTATGTCCAATATGACTACGTGAATCAAACATAGGTCTTTTCATAACTGGACCAGCATCTACTCTTGCTTCTTTTACGTATAAAGTATTAATATCTGCATCATTATTATTAACAGCGTTACTAATTGCAGAGTTTAATACTTTTAAAGCCATACGAGCAGGTTTTTTATTCATGTTATTTAAAATAACGATTGCTTCATTAACATCTTTTCCACGAATTAAATCAACTACAAGTCTTGCTTTAATTGGTGAAACTCTAAGAGTTTTAGCGATTGCTCTTGCTTCCATATTCTTTTCCTCCTAGTTATCTTACTTTTTCTTGTCGTCGCCATGTCCACCGAACTTACGAGTTAGTGAAAATTCTCCTAATTTATGACCTACCATATCTTCAGTTACATAAACTGGAATAAATTCTTTTCCATTGTGTACTGCGAATGTATGTCCTATAAATGCAGGATAGATCGTTGAACGACGTGACCAAGTTTTAATAACTTCTTTTTTTCCGCTTTTATTTAATTCTTCTACCTTTTTTAGTAATCTATCGAATACAAAAGGTTTCTTTTTTGAACTTCTAGCCATGTTTTAACACAATCCTTTCCTATTTACTATTACGACGACGTACGATAAATTTATCAGACGTTTTCTTTTTACGTGTTTTGTATCCAAGTGCTGGTTTACCCCAAGGAGTAACTGGACCTTTACGACCGATTGGTGCACGTCCTTCACCACCACCATGTGGATGGTCATTAGGATTCATAACTGAACCACGTACTGTAGGACGAATTCCTAAGTGACGTGTACGTCCTGCTTTTCCTAATCTAACTAATCCGTGATCTTCGTTTCCTACTTCACCGATAGTTGCATAGCAAGTTCCAAGGATTTTTCTTTGTTCACCACTTGAAAGTCTTACCATTACATAATTTCCTTCACGACCAAGGATTTGAGCAGATGCTCCAGCACTTCTTGCTAGTTCTCCACCTTTACCTGGTCTAAGTTCGATATTATGTATCATTGTACCAACTGGAATATTCATAAGAGGTAGTGCATTACCAACTTTAATATCGGCTTTTTCTCCACTCATTACTTCCATACCAACTTTTAAGTTCTTTGGTGCAATTATATATCTTTTTTCTCCATCTTTATAGTTTATTAATGCGATATTTGCACTTCTATTTGGATCGTATTCAATACTTGCTACCTTACCAGGTATATCGAATTTATTTCTTTTAAAATCAATAATTCTGTATTTTCTTTTTGCTCCTCCACCATGATGTCTTACAGTAATTCGACCTTGATTGTTACGTCCACCGTTTTTATTTAAACTAACTACTAAGGATTTTTCTGGAGTAGATTTAGTAATTTCTTCATTAACTAATGTACTCTTTTTTCTTTGCCCTGGAGTAATTGGTTTGTAATTTCTTACTGACATGTGTAACCCTCCTTCTAATTAAGCTCGATTGATTGACCTTCTGCTAATTTAACGATTGCTTTTTTGCTTCTGTTTGTTAAACCAGTGTAACGACCAACTCTTCTTTTCTTAGGTTTTACATTGATTGTACGAATTGATTCAACTTTAACATTGAAAATCTTTTCGATTGCATCTTTTATTTCTGTTTTATTTGCTCTATGATCTACTTTAAATAAATAAGTATTAGATTGAGCCAAGTTTCCAGCTTTTTCAGTAATAACTGGTGCTTTAATGATTTCTAAGTATTTTGTATTCATTATTTAAGCCCCTCCTCAATACTTTTTAATGCTTCTTCTTCAACTAACATAACATC
>CATKEA010000212.1 GCA_949746915.1 uncultured Bacilli bacterium | reverse complement strand
TTTGCTTTTGGTCATGCCTTTGGTGCTATTGGGGATCATCTTGGTTTCCGAGTTATATTGATGCCATAAAAAATTAAAATTATACTATAATACATATTATTTTTAATTAAGACTTGAAAAAGTCTTTTTTTAATCTTTTTAAATATAATTAAATAGGTGATTGTATGCGTTTATCAGATTTACAAAATAAAAATATTGTTAATATATTAGATGGAAGAAATATTGGAAATATAATAGATGTCAAAATAAATGAAGTCAGTGGTAACATTGAATCATTTATTATTGAACCAAACAAAAACTTTTTCAAACTTTTTTCTAAGGGAGATGATACTGAAATAAAATGGTCTTCAATTACAAAAATAGGTGAAGATGTTATACTAGTAAAATTATCAATCTAGTTGTATAATAAGCGTGAGGTGTTTTTCATGCATGAACTATTATCTCCAGCTGGAGACTTTGCTTCCTTAAGACAAGCTGTAATCAATGGATGTGATGCTGTATATGTTGGCGGAATCAAATTTGGAGCTAGAAAATATGCTCCTAACTTTACAAATGAAGAATTAATAAAGGCAATTCATTATTGTCATCTATATAATGTCAAAATATATGTTACAGTCAATACTCTTATATATGATAACGAATTAACTGAAGCCTTAAAATATATTGAATTTCTTTATAAAAATGAAGTGGATGCTATTATAATGCAAGATATTGGACTTATTAAATTAGTAAGAGAAATGTTTCCAGATTTAGAAATCCACGCATCAACACAATTGCATAACCATACTAAAGAAGGATTAGAACTTTTAAAAGACTTACAAGTAAAACGTGCAGTATTAGCAAGAGAATTAACAATAGACGAAATAAATAATCTTGATGTTGATATAGAAAAAGAAGTTTTTATTCATGGAGCTTTATGTATCTGTTATTCTGGACAATGTCTTTTTAGTAGTATTCTTTTAAATAGAAGTGGAAACCGTGGAAGCTGTGCTGGTTTTTGTCGTCTTCCTTATGATTTATATAAAAATAACGAATTAATCAAAACCACAGGTAAATATTTATTAAGTCCCAAAGAATTAAATACTAGTAGTTCTTTAAATAAAATTTTAGAAAGTAATATAGCATCTTTAAAGATAGAAGGTAGAATGAAAAGTCCTACTTATGTTGGTTTTGTTACTAGATTTTATCGTAGAATAATTGACAATTATTACAAATATAAGAAAATTATTATTGATAATGAAGATATCAAAAAATTAATGATTCTATATAATCGTGACTTTACAGAAGGATACCTATTTCATAAAAACAATAATTCTTTAATGAATATTCAAAGTCCCAATCATCAAGGTTTAGAAATTGGACAAGTTATCGAAGTAGATAAGAAAAAAATAAAAATAAAATTGCTAGAAGAATTAAATCAAAATGATGGAATTAGATTCTCCGAAAATAATAATGGTGGTATAGTTAATTTTTTATATAATGACAAAGGCTTACTTGTTAAAACAGCCCCTAAAAACAGTATTATTTATTTAGATAATAAATATGGAATAACAACAAAGTGTAAATTTCTAAAAACATCAGATATAAAATTAACCAAAGAATTTGAAGATCTTCAAGATATAAAAATCCCTATTAATATAAAAGTAATTGCCAAAGTGAATTGCCCATTAGAAATAGAAATGATTAAAGATAATATAGTAGTTAAAAAATCATCAAGTATAATAGAAGAAGCAAGTAATAGTCCAACACTTAAAGAAATGATTATTAAACAAACTACTAAATTAGGAAATACTCCGTTTATATGTAATAATATAAAAGTAATTACTGATGACAACATATTTATTCCTGTAAAAACATTAAATGAATTACGAAGAGAAGTAACAGAACTTTTAATAGATAAACTATCTTCAAGGCCAAAAGTTAGAAGAATAAATAGTGTATTAAATAAAAAACTACCATTTACTAAAAAGAATTTTTCACTAAATGTCTTAGTTGTTAATGAAGAACAATTAAAAACGATTCTTAAAGTAAAAGACAAAGTTAATCGAATCTATGTAACAGAAGAAACATTATATGAAAAATATAAAAATTTATCAAATATTTATTTAAAATTACCTCGAGTTATCAAAAATAAAAAGAACTATCAAAATTCTAATCTTTTAGTAAGTGAGTTAGGAGGAATAAAAAGATACAATTCTACCAATAATATTATAACAGATACATATTTAAATGTTGCTAATCATGCAATGATTGATTATCTATTAGAACATGATGTAAAAACGGTAACTTTATCTTTAGAATTAACTAATCAAGATATTAAAGATATCATAGATAATTATCAAACTCCACCAGATTTAGAAATAATATTATATACAAGAGTAGAACTTATGATAATGAAACACTGCATGCTAAATCATCTTGTAAAAGAAGAAAAAACATGTAATTTATGTAAAGAAAATAATTACTACTTAAAAGATAGAAATAATGCTATGTATCCTTTGATTCATAATAATTGTTTAACAACAATTTTAAATAGTGAAACAACTAATCGCCTTGACTCATTAAAAACATATATGAATATGAATATTTCATCATATAGATTAGAATTCTTTAATGAAGACAGAGAAACAATTTTAAAACTAGTTTCTGAATGCTATTCAGTTTTACAAGAAACAAATTAATATTATTAAAAATAATGTAAATATAATTTGAAAATTTTAATATTCTTTGATAGACTTTATGATAGCAATTTGATACAATAAATATAGAATGGAATGGTGATATTATGTTATTTAAAACAAAGAAGCAAAAGGAGAAAGAGAAAAAAGAAGCTAAAAGAAATTTAGCAAAAAATTATTTTTATCTATCAATCATAATCATACTTACAGTAACCGCTGTATTTGGACTTCGTAGTTTATATTTAACTAATAAAGAATATGAGTTAAATATCCCAATTATAAGAGATGCTTTATTACATGAGATTAATGAAAATGAGTTAATAAACTATATTAATGAAAACTTAGATACAGTTATTTATATGTGCACAGCTAGCGATGATAATTGTAGAGAATTTGAAGAAGATTTTAAAGATTTAATAAAAGAAAAGAAATTAGCATCAACGATAACATATTTGAATTTATCAGCTCTTGATACTAATGAAAAGATATTAGATTTTTTCAAATACTTTAATGATACATTCCAATATGATATGATTGTAAATACATATCCAGCTTTAATCAAATTTGAAGGTGGTCAAATTACTAAAGTTGCAAATGGTACAGAAACAAAACATTTAGATATAAATCAGGCACGTTATTTTATAGAAAGTAATAATATTGTATCTGATCAACAATGATAAATGTTGTTTTATATCAACCAGAAATACCTGGAAATACTGGGAATATTATGCGTACTTGTGTTGCAACTGGAACTAAATTACATTTAATAAAACCATTAGGTTTCTCAATTGATGATGCTCATCTAAAAAGAAGTGGAGTTAATTATATTGATAAATTAGAATATGAAGTTTATGAAAATTATGCAGATTTTAAAGAAAAAAACCAAGGAGACTTCTATTATTTTACTAGATATGGTCATAAACCACATACTAGTTTTGATTATAGTGATAAAAATAAAAATATTTATTTAATTTTTGGAAAAGAATCAACTGGTATTCCAAAGGAAATTTTAAAAGAAGATTTAGAACATTGTATGAGAATACCAATGACAGATAATGTTCGTGCCTTAAATCTATCTAATTGTGTAGCAATATGTGTTTATGAAGTAGAAAGACAGCAAAATTATAATAATCTATTAAGAGATGAACCATGTGACATCAATCATAAAGGTAGTGACTTTTTAGAAAGAGAATAAAAAATATTAGTTTTTATAACGAGAAAGAAAACATAGAAATATGTTTTTTTATTTGCAAATTTAAAAGTAGAAAAATGGATAAAGATTTAGTATAATATTAAATATAGAATATGGAGGATAACTATGATAAATGAAAAAAAATAAAAAGAAAAATAAAGTAACAATCGTTATACTAGCACTACTACTTTTAATCATGGCTGCTGGAACAACTTTTGCTTTATGGCAACTAACATTAAAACAGACAGGTACAAATATCATCACAAGTGGATGTTTTAATTTAATATTAACTGAAGATACTAATGCAATTAATTTACAAGAAGCATATCCAATAACAAATGAAGAAGGAAAGAAATTAGAGCCATATACATTCACTATTGAAAATACTTGTGAAAAGGAAGCAGGATACATAATGAATTTAGAAGTACTTCCACCTGACCCAGAATCAAATACTGCTATTAAAGTATTACCAGATGCATATTTAAGAGCTAGTTTAATTAATGGAAGTAATGAACTTTTTTTTGACATTTTATCTGATGATTATTACCTAACTGAGGAAAAGGTCATTGAAAACAGCATATCTGCTTATAAAATTCATGAAGGAGTACTAAAAGGAAAAGAAAGTAAACAATTTAGTTTAAGAATATGGATGGATGAAAATACCCCAGCAACCGATGAAGTAATGAATGCAACATGGCAAGGAAAAATAACAATAGTTACAGGATTGGCTGACTATAATTTACCTATAGTTCAAAATTTATCTTCAGATGAAGATGCATTTTGGAATCCACAATATAGAGAAAAGATTTCCAAAATTATCATTGAAAACAATGTTCATGAGATAAATAATGCCGTAGAATCATGGAATATATCTGAAGATCTAACAAATGAGAATAAAAAAGTAATGGCTTACTTGGTATCAGATCCAACTTCAACAGAAGGGTTATATACACTATATTTACAAGGAAATGGTGGAATAAAAGCTAATGAAGATAGTACGACCTTTTTTGGTGGTTTCACACTACTAGAAACTATTGAAGGCTTAGAATACTTTGATACAAGCGATGTAGTAAATATGTGGGCAATGTTTGCATCATGCTCAAATCTAAAAAATCTTGACTTAAGTAGTTTTAATACAAGTAAAGTGGCAGATATTAGTCTTATGTTTAATATGTGTAATAGTTTAACCAGTCTAAACTTAAATGGAATTGATCTTAGCCAAGTAACCAGCATGACAAGTCTATTTAACGACTGCTATAATTTGACAACAACTATTGAAATAACAAATCCTAATATAATCGACTATGAAAATATGTTATCTAATGCAGCAACTAATGAAAGTTCCCAAATTATATTAAATTACACTACCGAAACATCAAGTTTAGTTGATCAAATAGTAGCAACCAAATCTGAAAACTCTAATATAGTAAAAGGAACATTAATTAGTTAATTTAAATAAAAAGAACTAGCTCTTTTCAACAAGAAAAGTAAATAGTTCTTTTGTTTTAGTATCCTTAAATATAATATCGTAAATCAAGTCAATAATTGGCATATCGACATTTTTCTTATTAATAAGTGTATAAATAGATTGTAATGTATATAATCCTTCAATTGTATGAGTATTTTTGTATTCTTCAATTTCCTTCTTTGTACCAGTAGCTAAAATCCTTCCGAAAGAGAAATTACGACTTTTTGTACTAGTACAAGTAAGAAGTAAATCACCGAATCCTGCGAAAGATAAAATAGTATTTCCGTCCCCACCTAAATTTCTAATAAGTTCTCTAATATCATGTAGTGATTCTGTAATAAACATAGCTTTAGTAGACTCATTAGCACCAAGACCATCTAATATTCCACTAGCTATTGCTATAACATTTTTTATAGAACCACATATCTCAGTACCATATATATCATTTGTTGTACGCAGTTTTATATGACTGTTCTGAAGTGTATTTTTAATTAATTTTTCTGCTTTAGGACTAGTAGTAGCAAGAGTCAAGCCAATTGGCATTTTAGATAAAATATCAATAGCAAAACTAGGACCAGAAATAACAGCAAGATCATTAGTTTTTATATGTTTTGTAAAGACATCATTAACAAATAAACAAGTATCTCGCTCAATACCTTTAGAAGCAATACAAATAACCTGATTTTTAATTAAATCTTTTAGTAAAAGAGAAATATCATCAACAAATCCAGCAGGAACTGCAATTACTACTAAATCAGCATCAATAACACATTCCTTAATGTCAGTAGTAATATGAATGCTATCACTTATTTTAAAACCAGGCAAAACTTTCTCATTACTTCTTTTATTTGTAAGTTCAGAACATTCTTCCTCAAACTTAGTCCACATTTTAACTAAACAACCATTTTCATTAAAAATAGTTGCTAAAGAAATACCATAAGCTCCAGTACCAATAACTGCAATTTTATACATTTTCATAATCACCTCAATAAAAAGTATAACATACTAACTTGATAGATAAAACAATATAATAAGTGTTAGCAAAATATGAACAAAAATAAATTGTAAAATAACTATAAATAAGATACAATATATATAATAGAAAGTAGATACTAGTTATGATATGGAGATGCATTATGTTAAACGATAAAAAGGAAAATAATAACGTATTAAGTATACTTGTTTTATTATTAATTTTATTAGTAATCAGTGGCGTGAGTTATGCTCTATGGCAAATAGCATTGAGTCAAACTGAAAAAAACAGAATAACAACAGGATGTTTTAAAATATTATTCAAAGATAAAAATGCCATAAATTTGCAAGAAACATTACCAATAACAGATGAAGAAGGAATAAGGCTTATCCCATATGAATTTACAATAACAAATACATGTTCTAATAATGTAGAATATCAAGTAAACTTAGAAATATTAAATGAAACAACACTAGATAATATGGACTATATTAAAACAATGTTTCAAGAAAAAGAGCCAAGTATATTAAGTAGTAATCCTAAAAAAACACCAACTTTAAGTAATGCTAGTAATTCATATATGCTAGAAAAAGGATACCTTGAAAAAAATGAGGAGAAGAATTTTAAACTAAGACTATGGTTAAATGAAGAAACGCCAACGACAGAAGAAATAATGAATAAAATATTCAGTAGTAAAATAACTGTAGTAACAAGTTATAGAAAAGAAGAAATAACTTATGCTGAAAGAATAACTACTTGTGGAGAAAATGGATATAATGCTGCAACATGTATGTTAGAAAATAGTAAGTATGATAAAGTTAATCTTACTTATGATGAGACCATAGATAATAATTTAAGATATATTGGAAAAAATCCAAATAATTATGTGGATTTTAACAATGAAAAATGGCGTATTGTTGGGATAATGAATAATATTGAAGATGAAAATGGTGATAAAAAGTCAAGAATCAAACTAATAAGAGATGAAAGTATAGGAAACTATTCTTGGGACACATCACCATCAAATATAAATAATGGACAAGGTGTCAATGAGTGGAGTCAAGCTGATATTATGAAATTATTGAATCCTGACTATGAAAAAGAATCAATTGGTGGTAGCTTATACTGGAATAAGCAGACAGGTCAATGCTATAGTAATAACCAAAATGAAAGTACAACATGTGACTTTACTTCTACAGGACTTACTAGTGAAGCAAAAAAACTATTTGGTAAAGCAATCTGGTATTTAGGAACCAATGATAAAGAACTTAGCTATGATAATATTAAGACTTCTAAATTTTATGATATTGAACGAAATGAAAACACTGAAAAAGTATGCTTCGCATTTGATTCCATATATTGCAATGATGATATAAAAAGAACGACAAAATGGCTAGGTGAAGTTGGTCTTATATATCCAAGTGATTATGGCTATGCTACAAGTGGTGGAAATAATATAGATAAAAATAGTTGCTTAAATAAGGTATTATTTGAATGGAATAATTATGATGATTGCATAAATAATAACTGGCTTACAAAAAAATCAAATATATTTTCAATAACACCATATGAAAGAACTCATGTTTTAACACATGTTTATACTATTTGCAGTGATGGACATGTAGGAGGAGATCGTGCCCACTCTAATAATTTAATTATCCCTTCAATATATCTTTATGCAAATGTAAAAATAACTCAAGGAGCAGGAACCAAAGAGAATAGTTATAAATTGTCAATATGAAATTCATAAATTGACAATTTTACATATTCATGACATAATGTAAACATAGGGAGTGATAAGTATGTTTTGTAAATACTGTAAAGCTGAAATAAAAAAAGGAAATAAATTTTGTCCATATTGTGGAAAGAAAATTATTGAAGGGGATTCAACTACTGAGTCAAAAGAAGAAAGTACTTATAATGACCCATTTAAAGATTACCGAATAGATAATAACTCCCATCAAGATCAATATAATTATCAAAATCAGTATAGTGGAAGTATTCCTTATAAAGATACTAATAATACTAATCAAATAAAATATAAAGATCCAGATCCTTATACTCAAAATAATAATAGTACGCTTGCTCTTATTTTTGCAATATTAGGAGTAATCTCTCTATTTTATATACCACTTCTTTCGATATTATTTGGTATATTAGCCTTAATATTTGGAATAATAGGAAGAAAGCATACTAGTAAAGCTTTTGGAACATTTGTAATGGTCATTAGTATTCTATCATTTATTAGTAATATGATTTTAGGTCCAACTGTTTTTGTCTTTAGTTTAGATATAACTATAGCAGGAGAAACAACAACACTATTTGAATATTTAAAATCATCTTTTGAAAGTATGTTCAATGAATCTTATCTTTCTGGTGAATTTTATACAAAGGAAGGGCACATGTTTATTTTAGATAGTTATTATGGAAACTATTACTATTATAATGATCCAAGAGATACAACTAATTTATATTTTACAGGAGACTATATCATAAATGATGGTGCGACAGTTAAAAATGAGACTATTTATGCTGATAAAAATTATTACTACTATACTTTAATATTATCTAATCAGTATTTTGTTGATGAAAATGGTGAAAAGTCCCTTGATAAATTAATATTTACGCGTCCTATGATAATTAAACTAAATAAGAAAGATAAAACAAAGTTAATTATATATGATAATGTTACTAATTTAGAATTAAGTAAAAATATAAAAATAGAGAGCAATGAATTACCAACTACATAAGTATTAAACTAATGATTGTATTATTACTTTACAATCTTTTTTATTTAAAAATAAAAAATTCATTCTCTTCAAATAATAATTATGATACAATTATTAAAGATAGGAGTGTTTTAAATGAAGAACAAAAAAATAATTATTTTAAGTATAGTTGGAGTACTAGTTATAATAGCTGGAGTTAGTGGTGCGTTTCTTTTGACTGCAAATAAAAAGAATAAAGATAATAAAAAACCAGATACCCAAGTAACAGATAATAAAATAATTCAAGATGTTAATCCAGATAAAGCAGAATCTATGTATGAAGAACTAACTGAAAAATGTACAGGAGCTTTGGTTTGGAACTTAAAACCAGGTGATGAAGTAGCAATAGATAATTTAGATAATTCTACTGCTTGTAAAACTAATGATCACTATTCAAAAATGATTGGATATACTTATGATAAAGATAAAAATGTTGTTATTCATGTCAATTTATTAAAAAAAGTTAATAATAATTTATATAAGTTAGATGATACTTTTGTTGGTGAATTTAAAGAAGAAACTTTAAATGATTTACTAGATTTAGGAACTACTTATAAATATCTTTATACTAAAAACGGAAAAAATTATAAACTTAGTAAAGTAGAATT
>CATKEA010000211.1 GCA_949746915.1 uncultured Bacilli bacterium | reverse complement strand
TATGTTGATACTATAAGTTTAAACAATCTAACTAATGAACCACAAATAATTACTAAAGTGTTACCATTACAAAAAGTTGTTAGTAAAGATAACCTACCAGACTATAAGCCAATTTCTAAAATATATGAATTTTATAGTATTTCAGAAGTTGATCCAATTGTAAATAATATGAAAGATAGTGAAATAAATCAATTCATATCAACTAAAAAAATAGAAGAGATTATAAATAGAAAAGCCAAAGAAATTGGTGCTAAAGTATTAACTAAAAAAGTATCATAAACACGAGTAATCGTGTTTTTAATTTATTTTATTGACAAACGTTTGTTTGTATAATAAAATAAACACATAACGGAGATTTTATGATATAATATGAAGCAGGTGAAAAAGTATGGATGAAATTATTATTAAAGGTGCAAGGGAGAATAACCTAAAGAATGTTGATATTACATTGCCAAAAAATAAACTTATAGTTATGACAGGAGTGTCTGGAAGTGGAAAAAGTTCTTTAGCTTTTGATACTATTTACGCAGAAGGCCAAAGAAGATATGTAGAAAGTTTATCAGCATATGCAAGACAATTTTTAGGAGGAACAGATAAACCAGATGTTGATAAAATAGAAGGTTTATCACCAGCAATCAGTATAGATCAAAAAACAACAAGTAAAAATCCTAGATCTACAGTTGGAACTGTAACAGAAATATATGACTATTTACGTTTGTTATTTGCAAGAATAGGAGTTGCTTATTGCCCAATTCATAATGTTGAAATAACTAGTCAAAGTGTTGAAGAAATGGTAAATAAAATATTAGAACTAGAAGAAGGTACTAAAATCCAAGTTTTATCGCCAGTCGTTCATGGGGAAAAAGGAACGCACAAAGACCTTTTAGATTCGCTTAGAAAAGATGGTTATGTAAGGATTAGAGTAAATGGAGAAATGCATGATTTAAGCGACGAAATTACCTTAGAAAAGAATAAAAAAGATGATATTGATGTCATTATTGATCGTCTTGTTATTAAAGAAGAAATACGAACTAGACTATCAGAATCTCTTGAAGTAGCAACAAAATTATCAGGAGGAAAAGTAATAATAGATGTTGTCGGAGACAGAGAAATCGTATTTTCTGAATCATTTGCTTGTCCATATTGCGACTTTTCTTTATCAGAATTAGAACCTAGAATATTTAGTTTTAATGCACCATTTGGAGCATGTCCTGATTGTAAAGGACTTGGTATAAAATTAAAGATTGATCCAGATTTGGTTATTCCTGACTATAATAAAAGTATTAGAGATGGAGCTATAACAACATTATCCGACGATCAAGAAGGTATTTATTTTAAAAGACTAGAAGCACTATGTAATCATTATGATATTGATATGAATAAAAAAATGTCAAAATTAACAAAAAGGGAATTAGATTTAATATTATATGGTAGTGATGAAATAATTAATTTTCACTATCAAACTAAAAGTGGAAATATAACAAATAGCAAAGACTATTATGAAGGAATTATAAGTAACCTTGAAAGAAGATACATGGAAACTAGTAGTGCTTGGATTAGAGAATGGCTAGAAAATTACATGATTGAAACAGAATGTGAAACATGTCATGGAGCAAGATTGCAAGATAGTGTACTATCAGTAAAAGTAGGAAAGAAAAACATCCATGAAGTAACTTGTATGAGTATAAAGAAATTATTAGTATTTTTTGATAATTTAAAGTTAAATAAAGAACAAGAACAAATCGCTAATCTTTTAGTAAAAGAGATAAAAGCTCGTTTGGAATTTTTGAAAAATGTTGGATTAGAATATTTAACATTAAGTCGTGCAGCAGGAACCTTGTCTGGGGGAGAATCACAAAGAATTAGACTAGCTACACAAATAGGTTCTAAATTAACGGGAGTATTATATGTTTTAGATGAGCCAAGTATTGGATTACATCAAAAAGACAATGAGAAATTAATTAAATCATTGTTAGAGATGAGAGACTTAGGAAATACTTTAATAGTAGTAGAACATGACACTGATACTATGCTAGCAAGTGATTATTTAGTTGATGTTGGACCAGGTGCTGGAGATTTAGGAGGACAAATTGTTGCTCATGGTACACCAGAAGAGGTAATGAAAGATAATAATAGTTTAACTGGAAAATACTTGTCTGGAAAAGAAAAAATAGAAATACCATTAAAAAGAAGAAAAGGAAATGGTAAATTTATTGAAATTAAAGGAGCAACAGAAAATAACTTAAAAAATATTAATGTAAAAATACCACTTGGAACTATGACTTGTGTAACTGGAGTATCAGGAAGTGGAAAAAGTACATTAGTAAATCAAATATTAAGTAGAGCTGTGCATAGCAATCTTTATAAATCAAAAGAGAAACCAGGTAAATTTAAAAAAATAAATGGTCTTGAAAATATTGATAAAGTAGTAGATATATCTCAAAATCCAATTGGAAGGACCCCAAGAAGTAATCCAGCTACATATACTGGAGTTTTCGATGAAATAAGAGATTTATTTACTAATACAAAAGAAGCCAAAATATATGGATTTGAGAAAAATAGATTCTCTTTTAATGTAAAAGGTGGACGTTGTGAAGCCTGTCGAGGAGATGGTGTAAAAAAAATAGAAATGCACTTCTTACCAGATGTTTATGTACCATGTGAAGTATGTCATGGAACTAGGTATAATAGCGAAACACTTAAAATAAAATATAAAGGAAAAAATATTGCCGATGTACTAGATATGCGTGTTCATGAAGCCTTAGATTTTTTTGAAAATGTTCCAAAAATAAAAAACAAATTACAAGTTCTTGAAGATGTAGGACTAGGTTACATTAAATTAGGTCAAAGTGCACCAACATTATCAGGTGGAGAAGCAGGACGTGTCAAACTAGCTAAAGAGCTACAAAAGAAAGCAACAGGAAAAACATTATTTATTTTAGATGAACCAACAACAGGATTGCATCAACATGATATAAAAAGATTACTTGCAATATTTGATAAAATAGTAGATAATAAAGATACAGTAGTTATAATAGAACACAACTTAGATGTAGTAAAAGTTGCTGATTATATTATCGACTTAGGACCAGAAGGTGGAGACAATGGTGGAACTATTGTTGGATGTGGAACACCAGAAGAAATAGCTAAAATCAACGAATCATATACTGGGGAGTATTTAAAAAAGATTTTAGACTAGTAGAAAAGAGTGACTATGGTGAGAAAAGAAAAACTAAGTTTTATTGGTAGAATAATAGAATGGCTATTATATATGTTCTTTTATGCATTAGTATTTTTTACAGTATCAAATATGTTTGATTCATTTTACATTGATGTCAATAATGCTGGAATATATAGCTTTTTAGCTGTTATCATAATATATATTTTAAATAAAACTATAAAACCAATTTTATTTTTCCTAACAATACCAATTACGGGTATTACATTAGGATTATTTTATCCATGTATTAATCTCTTTATACTAAAAATAACAGATTGGATTCTTGGAAGTCATTTCAAGCTTGAGAATATCTTTATAGCTTTCTTTATAGCGGTCCTTATTTCGTTAATGAACACATTGATGGATAATATTATAATAAAACCAATTATAAGGAGGTTCAAGAAAAGTGAATAGAGTAGCTTTAGATTTTGGGGTAATTCAAATATATTGGTATTCAATACTGATATTTTTAGGAATAACTTTTGGTTGTGCAGTAGTATATAAAGAGGCAAAAAAATATAAAGTAAATGAAGACTATTTAATAAATCTACTTTTTTATGGATTGATTTTTGGACTTTTGGGTGCCAGAATCTACTATGTAGCCTTTAATTTAGATTATTATCTAAAATATCCAATAGAAATACTTGAAATATGGAATGGTGGCTTAGCGATACATGGTGGAATAATAGCTGGGTTATTATGGATTATTATATATACAAAAAAATATAAAATACCAACATTAAAAATGTTAGATTTCATAACACCAGGTCTTATTCTTGGTCAAGCAATAGGAAGATGGGGAAATTTTTTCAATCAAGAAGCTCATGGTGCAGTAACAACATTAGCAGAATTGAAAAAGGCTGGAGTACCTAATTTTGTTATTGAAGGTATGAAAATAGATGGTGCTTACTATCAACCAACATTTCTTTATGAATCTATATGGAACATAACTGGGTTCATTGCCATATTAATCATAAAAAGATACAGATATTTAAAAAAGGGACAAATAACAGGTTTTTATATGATGTGGTATTCATTTGGTAGATTCTTTATTGAAGGTTTTAGAACAGATAGTCTAATGTTAAACAACTTAAAAATGGCTCAAATGGCATCAATTTTGATGTTTGTAATTGGACTATTTATCTTCATTTTCTGTAGAAGAGGTAAACATCTTGATAATCTTTATACAGAAGAAGATATCCCAGAAATTCGCTTTTAGGCGAGTTTTTTTAAATATTTAGAGAAAAATAAGAATAGGTGATTATATGAATACAAATTATAATACAATTATTATTGGAGCTGGAGTAGCTGGAATGTCAGCTGCTATTTACTTAAAAAGGGCAAATATTGACTTTTTAATAGTCGAAAAAGAAATGCCAGGTGGTCAAATAAACAGAACATCTGATATTGAAAATTATCCTGGAATTCATTCTATAACAGGGCCAGAATTAGCTATGCAAATGTATGAGCAGTTAAAAAAATTAGAAATAAAGTTATCAACAGAAACAGTGGAAAAAGTTATTAAAGAAAAAGATAGTATAATAGTAAAAACAAATAAAAACGAATATAACTGCAAAAATATTATTATTGCAACAGGACGAAGACCAAAAACATTAGACTTAAAAAATGAAAATAAGTACATAAATCATGGTATAAGTTTTTGTGCAGTTTGCGATGGTTTTTTCTTCAAAAATCAAGATGTTGCAGTAATAGGTGGAGGAAGATCTGCCCTAGAAGAAGCACTTTATCTTTCTAACTTATGTAATAAAGTTACACTAATTCATAGAAGAAGTGAATTTAGAGCAGAAGATAACCTTATTGATAGATTGAAATCTACAAAAAATGTTGAAATAATTACAGATGCAAGTATTAAAGATTTTGTTGGAGACAATGAAAAATTGACTGGTGTTAAAATTAAAAAAAATAATAAATCAAAAATTATTCCAGTAACAGGGTGCTTTACCTATATAGGACAAATTCCTAATACTGAGATATTTAATAACTTAGAAATAAAAGATGAGAATAATTATATTGAAATTAATCAGAATTCAGAAACAGCAGTACCTGGAATTTATGCAGCAGGAGATTGTTGTAAAAAGCAAGTTTATCAAATAATTACAGCAGAAAGTGAAGGAATTGTAGCAGCCAAT
>CATKEA010000210.1 GCA_949746915.1 uncultured Bacilli bacterium | reverse complement strand
TCAATATTTCGCTCAGTATCAAACTTCAAATTCTGAATTAATATCGATCTATTTTTTTCTTTAAACATTGAAATTATCTCTTGATCCATATTATCATCCCTTACTTTTATATGTCTATAATAGCAAAAAATGTAAACTATGTCAAATCAGAAACAATCATTAATAAATACTATATCTAATTAAACTGTTAATCTTATTTTATTAACAAGTTCTGTCAAATAATAAACATAATGCTTATCTAACTTAATAGTATCCAAAACAACGATTAAACGATCATTTTTCATCATAAATCTAAACATTGAAGAAATTTTAAAGGCATCCATAAACAGCTTCTCACCATCTATTTTTTTACTAATATCCTTACTAAAATACATTTCAATAGAATTACGCGTTTGATTTACTTTTTCTATTTGATATTCCTTTGCCAATTTCTCAAACCATTCTTCGTACATATAAATAATCAAATCTTCACTAACTTTACCAAATCGATCTTCAATTTCACTCTTTATTTTTTCTAACTTATCAAAAGAATCAATCTCATTAATTTTCTTATGAATTTCAATCTTTAAATCCATATCATCAACATATGAATCGTCTATATGAGTTGAAACATTTAAAAGTGGCTTTTCATCTTGTAATTCTTCTTCTTTAACTGTTTCCCCTTTTAGTCGACAAACTTCATCATTAAGCATTTTCAAATATAAATCAATTCCAACAGTATCTATAAAACCTGCTTGTTCACTTCCTAATATATCTCCAGCTCCTCTAATTGATAAATCACGAGTTGCTATAGAAAAACCACTTCCAAGTTCTGTAAAATCCTTTATAACATTAAGTCTTTTTATCGCAATATCTCCTAACATTTTTCTACCATTATACATCAAATAAGCATAAGCAATCCTATTACTTCTACCTACTCGTCCCCTTATCTGATATAATTGACTAAGACCAAATCTATCTGCATCTAAAATAATCAATGTATTAACATTTGGAATATCAATCCCTGTTTCTATAATAGTAGTACAAATTAAAATATCAAAATCATGATTAATAAAACTATGCATTCTATCTTCAATTTCAGTCTTGGATAACTGCCCATGTGCAAATACTATCCTAGCCTCTGGTACTAATCTTTGAATTTTGTAAACTTCCTTTTCAATTGATTCTACTCTATTATACAAAAGAAAAACCTGACCATCACGTGATAATTCTTTATATATTGCTTCCTTTATTATTTGATCATTTTCTTCAATAACATAAGTTTGAACGGGATACCTATCAACTGGTGGAGTTTCAATTAATGACAAACTTCTAATTCCAACCATAGACATCTGAAGTGTTCTAGGTATTGGAGTAGCAGTAAGTGTTAATACATCTACATTTGATTTATATTCCTTTATTTTTTCCTTATGAGTTACACCGAAGCGTTGTTCCTCATCAATTACTAATAATCCTAAATCTTTTGGCTTAATATCATCACTTAATAATCTATGTGTACCAAAAACAATATCAATAGTTCCATCTTTTAATCCATTTATTACCCTTTTCTTTTCATTACTAGTAGTAAAACGATTAAGAAGTCCTATATTAACAGGAAATCCTCTAAAACGTTCTAATGCATTATTATACTGCTGACTAGATAGAATAGTTGTTGGACACAAATATAATACCTGTTTAGAATCATTAACAGCTTTAAACATAGCTCTAAATGCAACTTCTGTTTTACCATATCCAACATCACCACATAATAATCTATCCATAGGTCGTTCAGCTTCCATATCACTTTTAATATCACGAATAGCCAACAATTGATCCCTTGTCTCAGTATAACCAAAATTATTTTCAAATCTATTTTGTAACTCACTATCTTTAGAAAAAGCAAATCCCTTCCTTAATTCGCGTTCAGCATACAAACGTATTAATTTATCAGCAATATCATGAATCTTATCTCTAACACGAGCCTTTGTTTTTTTCCATTCATTTCCACCAAGTTTATTAACCTTTGGAACCATTCCATCTTTTCCAGCATATTTACTAATTAAATCAATTTTCTCAACTGGAATATACAATTTATCATTGCCAGCATATAAAACTTCTATATAATCTTTTAATAAATCTCCATGTTTTAAAGTTTTGATTCCATTATATACTCCAATTCCATTAATATTATGAACGATATAATCACCAATATTTAATTTATTAATATTTTTTATTTTAGAAGAATACTTAAAAGAAGTTTTATAGCCCTTTTTTCTTTCCTTAATACCAAATAATTCATCCTCAGTTAGAAATATATAATCTTCAAAAATAAAACCACTAGATATTACAAAATCAACAATATTAATTTTATTAGCCGATATATTATGAATATCAGTTATAACATACGAAACATTTAAATACTTAATAAATGATTTAATCTGATAATCTTTAAGACAAATAATAATCGTTCTACCAAAAGCAATTTGCTCCTTCAAATAACTTAAAATTAAATCAACATTTTCTTTAAATGATAAAATACTTTTAGAATAATACTTAACTATAGGAAGCTTTCTATCCATTACATTATTAATAGTCATATAATAAATAACTTTATCTGGAAGAATTTCATTAAGATCATACATATAATTACCATTAAAATCAACATCTTTAGAATTCTTATATTCTAATATTTCTTCAACCATAACCTGATATGATGCTTCTATTTGCGAATAATCCACAAATGCAACAATCGGATTATCCATATAGTCATATATAGAGGAAATATCTTTAGAATATAAACTTAAATACTTGGACTTTTGAAACTGTTCTTCTACTAAATCAGAAAAAATACAATCAGTATAAGGATTAATAAAAATACTTTTATGATAACTTATAGATTTCTGAGTATCTTCATCAAATTCACGAATATCATCAATAGTATCTCCAAAAAATTCTAAGCGTACAGGATGTTCAAATCCAAAAGGAAATATATCAAGAATAAACCCCCTAGTAGCAAACTCTCCTGTATGCGTTACAATTGATTCCTTCTTATAACCAATTTTTAACAATTGTTCAATTAATTTATTTTGATTAAAATCCATATCTTTAGTTATATTAATAATACTATTTTCAAAAGTTTTTCTAGTAGGTAAAAAATGCAAATAACCAGTCATATTAGTGATAACAATCATTTCACTATTATTCAAAACTGCATTCAATGTCTCAAGTCTAGAAATTAACAAATCAGGACTAGTTGCAATAGCTTCGCTAGTTAAAAAATCATCCATAGGAAATAAAAAAGCTTTATCTGTATCCCTATCCAATGAATTCTTCAATTTATTGGCTTCAAACAAAGAAGAAGTAACAACTAAAATATTTTTCTTTTTACTCAAAATATTATTTAAATAAATACAAAAAAGCTCATCTGTTAATCCAGTTAAGCCATAAGATTCATCAAACTTAATATTTTTAAATAAAGTATCAAAAATACTCATACTAAATCTCACCCTTTGTATTATAAATATTCATAACTTTATCAAAACTATATTTAAAAAAATCATCTAAAATATCAGAAGTTTTCTCTATAACAGTAGTTAAAACCTTTAAATCTGATTCACTAAAATGTCCCAATACATAATCCTTTGTATCAATTTTTTTGTCATTAGATATACCAACTTTTAAACGTTTATAATTTTTTGTGTTTAAATGAAATTCTATATTCTTTAATCCATTATGACCTCCGCTAGAACCAGACGATTTTAATTTATACTTGCCAAGTGATAAATCTAAATCATCATTTATAACTAAAATATCATCAACACTTATTTTAAAAAAATCTACAAACTTTTTCACTACTTCTCCAGATAAATTCATAAATGATTGAGGTTTAAGAAATATAACCTTCTCATTATTTATAATCAAATCTTGATATAAACCATGAAATTTTTGTTTGTTAACTTTAACACCATATTTATTAACATAATAATCTATAATCATAAAACCAACATTATGCCTAGTATTACTATAAGCTAAGCCAGGATTGCCTAAACCAACTATTAACTTCATCTTATCACTTCCCTATGTGAAAATCTTTATATACTACTGATTTTGGTATATCACGTTCTACTGCAACTTTTTTTATTGCCTCTTTTTCAGTTAATCCATCCTCTAAATACAAATTAACATGTTCAATTATACTTAAATTACTATAATCTTCAATACCTAGATTACCCTCTACAACAATAACTATCTCACCTTTAATATTATCTAAATTATCTAAAATATCCTCAATATTTCCCCTAATTACTTCTTCATAAAGTTTTGATATTTCTCTACACACAGAAATTTTACGATTTCCTAAAATATTATAAATATCAACAACTGTATCTTTTATTCTATGTGGTGCTTCATAGAAAATTAAAGTAGCAGTCTCCTTTTGTAAGCTTAAAAGCTCTTTACATCTCTTAGACGACTTTGCATTTAAAAAACCATAAAATAAAAATGGAGAAGGATTAATCCCAGACATTGTAAGTGCAGATACAAAAGCAGTAGGCCCTGGTAAAGAAATAACATTATATCCATTATTAGCAATAAATTCTACTACTTTATATCCTGGATCACTAATAATTGGAGTACCTCTATCAGTAACTAGCCCTATATTCTTTCCAGACTGCAAAAACTCCAAAGCAAGTTCCCTTACTTTGGACTCATTATGATCTTGACAAGTTACCATGCGTTTTTTTATATCTAAAAACTTTAATAGCTGCCCAGTAACTCTAGTATCTTCACAAAACAACAAATCTACCTGTTTCAAAGTATTAATAGCTCTAATTGTAATATCTTCCATATTACCAATTGGCGTCGGAATTAAGTACAACGATGGAGAACCATCATAACTTTTTTGCTTCATTAATACCACTCCTATTTAAACATTGATAAAACCTCTTTAGAATATTCACCATTTTCATAATGAACATACAAAGGACTCATAACTTTTAAACCAACATTTCCATTTTTTCTAGCCTCAACTAACACTAAATTAGACTCAGCGCCTTTTTTAGGATAAATAAATCTAATCTTCTTAACAGCAAAATGATTTTTTTCTAACAATTGCAACATTTCAATAAATCTATCAGTTCTATGAACAAGGGCTATTATACCACCGTTTTTTAATATATAAAAGGCTTTTTTAATAATCTGTTCTAAATCAATACTTACTTCATGCCTAGCTATAGTTTTATGTATATCACCATTTAAATTAGAACCCTCAGAAACTTTAAAATATGGAGGATTACATAATACAATATCTGCAATATCTGCATCAAATGACTTTTGAAGATTATTAAGATCCATATTATACAACGCAACCTGTTTATCTAATCTATTATAAGAAATGGTTTTACATGCTAGTTTAAATACATCTTCTTGTATTTCTATACCAACTATTTTTGCTTTAGTCTTTGTCGATAAAATTAAAGGAATAGGCGCATTCCCTGTACAAAAATCAAAAATTAATTTTGTACTACTTCTCAAATTAACAAAATTAGGTAATAAAACTGAATCCAACGAAAAAGAAAACCAATCAGAATTTTGATATATTTTCAAATTTTTATAACCAACTAAATCATTCAACACTTCCATTTTTTAATTCCACCACTATCTGATTTTTATTCCTATCCTCAACTGTCAATCTTTTTCTTAAAACATCAACAGCAACTATTTTCCCAGATACTTCATTATCACTGTAGTATTCACCCAAAGATGGCATATCCCTTTTCAACTCAGTATAAATATCATCTTCATACTTAAGACAACACAATAATCTACCACAAACACCATTTATTTTAGTTGGATTAAGAGAAATATACTGATTCTTTGCCATATTAATAGATACACTATTAAAATCAGTTAAAAACTGATTACAACAAAGAAATCTACCACATGGACCTATCCCGCCTACTTCTTTAGCCTTATCTCGAACTCCAATTTGTCTTAATTCAATTCTTGTTTTATATATTTGAGCCAATCTCTTAGCCAATTCTCTAAAATCTATTCTCTCATCAGCTATAAAATTAAATAATAATTGATTTCTATCAAAAGTAAAACTTGCATCTATTATACGCATATCCAAATTTAGCTTATCAATCAACTTTCTTGCCTCAACTATAGCCTTTTGAGCATCATGCATATTTTTAAGATACTTTCTAATATCATCTTGAGTTGCTTTTCTAATTACACTTTTTATGGTAGATGAAAAATTATGTTCATCTATATCCTTTTTTAAAACTACAAAAGCATATTGTAAACCTTTTTCTGTTTCAACAATAACCTTATCATTAATATCTATTAACATACCATTGTATGAAAAATAATATATACGACCATTTTCTTTAAAATTAACACCTACAACGCTAATCACTATATACACCCCCACCCAAATCAATAATAAACTTGTCCAACAACAAAGAAAGATTAACATTATACTGCAATCTTGCTTTTTGCTCCTCAATAACGTTCATTTTTCTTATTATATCATTAATAGAATTGGTATTTGCTATATATACAATATCATCAAAATATGAAATATTTTTATCAATTTCCTTCCCAATTTTATATTTTAAAGTAAGATCATATAAAAATTCCATTATTCTTAGTAATTGATAATAATCATCTCTACTCTTTGACTTTATATTAAATACATTGTTCAGATAAGCAAATAACTTAATATTATTTCGTTCATAGTCCATAACAAAATTTAAACCATCATCAAAATTAATAAAATCCTTTGAATCTAAATCCATATTATTACTTAAAGTTATAAGTTGACATCTCGAAACTATAGTATTAAGCATATTATATCTATTATTTGTAACCAAAATTGCTATTATATTATCCTCAGGTTCTTCTAAAAATTTTAATATAGAATTAGCAGATGTCTTATTCAACTTATCAGCCTCAAATATAACATATACTCTAGGTGATTCATCTATAGATTTCGTTTTAAAATCAATCTTTAAGTTTTCTAATTGTTCTTTTTTTATCCACAAACCATCAGGTTCAATTATTTTCAAATTAGAATAAGTATTATTATCAATTAAATTGCACAAATTACAAATAGATGAACAATCAGAAGACTTTATACATCTTGATGAACATAATAAAAACTTCACAAATGATATAACTAGCTCTTTAGTTCTATCATAGCCTTTACTTTCTACTAAATAAGCATGTGATATTTTATTATTAGTCAAAATAGATGTAACAATTTCATTATAAAATAAGGACTGTTCCTCTTTAAAATCAACTAACATAATACCACCACCAATCTAATACAAAAAAATAAATAAAAATATCAAGGCAAATAACGCAGGTAATCCAATAAATCCAACTAACAATATAGTTATAATATTTATTGGAATAATTAAGTTAAATTCAATAGCTATCATATTATAACTATATAAAATCAAAAAGCCTAAACTAATACGCTTTACTGCATTTAAAATAAATTTCATATGCAACACCTCATAATAAAATATGAGGATTATTTACAATTATTCAACATTCTTTCTATCTGAAAGTGCTCTTTCTAATGTAATGGCATCAATATATTCCATATCAGCACCCATTGGCACACCACTTGCTATTTTCGTAACAGAAACATTTAAATCATCAATTATCTTTTTAATATATAAAGAAGTAGTTTCACCTTCAATACTAGGTTTAAATGCTAAAATTATTTCTTTAAAGTTTCCATTTCTAATACGATCTATTAACCTATCTAGTTCAATATCTTCAGGATTAATACCATCCAATGGAGAAATCAATCCATTTAATACGTGATAAAAACCATTAAAAATTCCCAAACGCTCAAAAAGAATGACACTTTTAGGATCTTCAACAACACATAAAACGGATTCATCTCTTAATTTATTTGAACAAATATCACATAATTCAGATTCAGTAAGAGAATTACACAAAGTACATCTTCTTAATTTCTTTTTTATTTCGATAATACTATTAGAAAAAAAATCAACTTTCTCATCATCAAGTTCAATTACTGAAAAAGCCATCCTCTCAGCAGTTTTTTCTCCAACACCTGGCATAAACTTAAATGATTCAATCAAATTTTTTAAACTTTTTGGATACATTAGAACAACCCAGGCATAGCACTAGTATATTTTCCCAATTTTTTTTCAATTTCAGCATCAACTTTTTTAAAAGCATCATTTAGTGCAACAACTATCATATCTTCTAAAATTTCTAAATCTTCTGAAGATAAATCTTGTTCTTTATCAATAATAACTTTTAAAATTTCTTTTTTTCCGTTTGTTTCAACCTTTACAAGAGAACTTTCTCCATAAAAAACTGTTTTATCAACTTCATCCTTTGCCTTCATCATATCTTTTTGTATAGTTTGGGCCTGTTTCATTAATGCTTGTATATTCATAATTTTACCTTCTTTCATATTTTATTTTATCTCTACAACATTTTCTCCAAATATATTGATAGCTTCAGAAACAATATCACTAGTAACAATATCAGAAACTAAATTATTATCTCCAAGTTCTAATTTCTGCGATATGCTATCATCACTAATATTTGAATCATCAATATAAACATATTTTTTTGTATCTTTATTAGAAATGAAATCATTTCTAACTTTTTTCCACTCAATATCATTTAAAATAGCTATTTTATAAAATTTTCCATAAATTTTTTCTAATAACTTATAAATTTTAGGCAAACATCCAATAATTCTTTCAATAGCTGAATCACATTTAACTGATAAAATCATATTATTTTCACCTACTGCT
>CATKEA010000209.1 GCA_949746915.1 uncultured Bacilli bacterium | reverse complement strand
ATATCGGTAAACTTTTCTTCTGTTTTCATAATAGTATCTAAATCAAAAGTAATTCTGGCCTTACCTTTTTCCAACCATTTAGCACTTTTTTCAATATTATAACTACCTGGCACCTTCTTATGATAATCTAACTTACTACTAGTTATCGTTATACTCTTTACTGGTAATGGTGCTGCAAAAGCCTTAGGTATTATTAAGATAAAACCTATTACTATTACAATACTACCTAATATTCCTAAAACATTTCTTGCCTTCCACATCTTTATCCTTTGGTCTAATCCCATCTTACCATCTCCATATTATATATCAATTATAACATAACATATAAACATTTAAAACAAAAAAACCTGAACTATTCAGGTTTTAACATTACACATTACGTTGTTTTAATATTTCTAATTTTTCTTTCTCTTCAACTAATTTCTTTCTATCTGCATCAACAATATTACTTGGTGCTTTATTTACATAATTAGCATTACTAAGTAAAGCTTCCCTGCGCTTTATTGATTCCTCTAATTTCTTTATCTCCTCTAAAATCTTTGAAGTATCCTCTTCTTGACCCTCATAATAATAAACAATATCAATATTCTTAGAAACAAAATTACTACTAAGCATACTATCCTTTAAAACATCAACTAAATTTTCTTCCTTTATCTTTAACTGCGACTTAAATATACCAAGAAGTTTATCATCACTAACATTTAACTTAACAAACGCATCTTTAGTAATACCTTTAGTTTGCTTCATATTACGAATACTAACAATATCTTCTAATACCTTATCAACAGTACCCTTATCACTATCAAATACATAGTCTTCCTCATAAACTGGATAAGAACTAATAACAATTGACTCTTGATCTTTTATTGGTAACATTTGATATATTTCTTCTGTAACATAAGGCATAAATGGATGCAACATTTTTAAAATAGTCGTAAGAACCTTAAGAAGTACACTCTTATTAGTAATACTCATATCATTTTTTGATAATTCTATATACCAATCACAAAAATCTTCCCAAATAAATGAATAAAGACTACTTCCAACATTTTGATACTCATACTTCTCCATATTACTTCTAACCGACTTTACCAAATTATTCAACTTTGTCAAAATCCATTTATCAGTAATACTTAGATTTTCCATAGTATAGTTCTCTTCATTTACATCCTCAATATTCATTAATACAAAACGCGAAGCATTCCATAATTTATTAATAAAGTTCCATGTCGACTTAACCTTTTCTGGATCATACCTAAGATCAGTTCCTGCTGCAGTATTAGTAGTAAGATAAAATCTTAACGCATCACTTCCGTACTCTTCAATTACATCCATAGGATCTACTCCATTGCCTAAACTCTTACTCATTTTTCTTCCCTGTAAATCCCTTATAAGCCCATGAATTAAACAATCTTTAAATGGTCTTTTATCAGTAAACTCAAGTCCCTGAAAAGTCATCCTATTTACCCAAAACGGAATAATATCGTAACCAGTTACTAAACAATTATTGGGATAGTATCTTTCAAAGTCCTCAGTACTATCAGGCCATCCAAGTGTGCTAAATGGCCATAATGCACTACTAAACCAAGTATCAAGTACATCACTATCTTGAATCCATCCTTCTCCTTCAGGAGCATCCATTCCAACATAAACTTCATCATCTTTATACCAAGCAGGTATTCTATGTCCCCACCAAAGCTGACGAGATATACACCAATCATAAGTTATTTCCATCCAATGATTCATTGTTTTTTCATATCTTTCTGGAATGAAATTAACCTTTTTATCTTTATCTTTTTGATTTTCAAGTACCCTATCAGCAAGAGGTCTCATTTTAACAAACCATTGTTTTGATAAATATGGTTCAACTACTGCATCACTTCTCTCAGAATGACCGACATTATGCACCATCTCTTCAACACTAATTAATAAATTT
>CATKEA010000208.1 GCA_949746915.1 uncultured Bacilli bacterium | reverse complement strand
TTTTGATGAAATGACTAATCTTAAAAAAGAAGTATTAGAAACACTTAAAGAAGATTTTCTGATAAACAATATCAAAATAGTTAAAGTAGAAGAAGACAAAGATGTAAGCAAATACTTATTTAAACTTAGTGATGGTGAAAAAATAGAAGCTGTATTAATGAACCATGATTATGGTAACAGTCTTTGTATTTCAACTCAAGTTGGATGTAATATGGGATGCCGTTTTTGTGAAAGTGGACGCTTAAAAAAAATACGTAACTTAACAACTGGAGAAATGGTAGAACAAATTCTACTTGTAGAAATTACTAAAAAAGTTCGAATCAGTCATGTTGTTGTTATGGGAATAGGTGAACCATTTGATAACTATGATAACCTAGTCAAATTTATTGAAATAATAAACCATCCAAAAGGGTTGGCATTAGGTAGTAGACATATAACTGTTTCAACGTGTGGAATAATACCTAAAATCGAAGAGTTTTCAAAATTGCCATACCAAGTTAACTTAGCAATAAGTTTACATGGAGCAGATGACAAAAAAAGGACCTCTATTATGCCGATTAATAAGGTATATAAATTAGAAGACTTAATAAAAACTTTGAAAAAATATATTGAAGTTACGAATCGTCGTGTAACTTTTGAATATATCTTATTAAAAGATATTAATGACACTGAAGAAGATGCCAAAACTCTTGCTAGACTAGTACGTGGAATGAATTGTTATATAAACCTAATTCCATACAACGAAACTAGCAATATCTCATATAAAAGAAGTAATAAAGAAGCTATAGATAGATTTTATGATATCTTAAAAGAAGAAAGAATAAATGTCACAGTACGAAGGGAATTTGGTTCTAAAATAAGCGCTGCTTGTGGACAACTAAGAAGTAAAAAGGAGGACTAATATGCAATCATTTTATTTAACCGATACTGGTAAAGTAAGAAGTCATAATGAAGATAGTGTTATTATTCTAGCAAATGAAGAAGGAGACTATTTAATGGCTTTAGCTGATGGTATGGGTGGACATAGAGCAGGAGAAATAGCAAGTAGTATAGCTACTAGTTATTTATCTAAACATTTTAAAGAAACTTTTCACAATATGTCAAAAGAAGACGCCATTAAATGGCTAAGGGAAGCTGTAAAGAAAATAAGTACTTTAATATTCAAATACGTAGACGATCATGAAAATAGTAAAGGAATGGGAACAACATTAGTCGTAGCTATTAATACTAAAAATTATGTTTTATTTGGAAATATTGGAGATTCTAGTGGTTATGTAATGAAAAATAATCAATTGCATAAAATCACATATGACCATACTCTTGTTAATTTTCTTGTTGCAAGTGGAAAAATAACTGAAGAAGAAGCTAAAGATTATCCAAGAAAAAACATTTTAATGAAAGCTCTTGGTGCTAATGATCCAATTGATATAGATATCTTTGATTGTGATACTCAAATTGAAGAAATTTTACTTGCTAGCGATGGCTTAACTAATATGCTTAATGATGAACAGATTCAAAAAGTATTGTTAAGTGATTTAACAGTTGAAGAAAAAGTTATTAGATTAGTTAGAAAAGCTAACAATCGTGGGGGATTAGATAATATTTCGGTTGCATACTTAATAAGAGCAAAGGAAGGTAGAAAAGAATGATAGAGAAAGGGCAAAAAATTAATGATCGTTATGAAATCATTAAAAACATTGGCGAAGGTGGAATGGCTAATGTTTACTTGGCTTATGATACAATTCTAGATAGAAAAGTGGCTATAAAAGTTTTACGTGGAGATTTATCTAATGATGAAAAATTTGTTAGACGTTTTCAAAGAGAAGCCTTATCAGCATCATCATTATCACACCCAAGCGTTGTTGAAATATATGATGTTGGTGAAGACAATGGAACTTTTTATATTGTCATGGAATATGTTGAAGGTAAAACATTAAAACAATTAATAAAAAAACGCGGAAGTCTAACTCTAAGTGAATCAATTGATATAATGTTACAAGTAACAGATGGAATATCTCATGCCCATGATAGCTATATCATCCATAGAGATTTAAAACCACAAAATATCATGATTAAAGATGATGGTATGATTAAAATAATGGATTTTGGAATAGCAATGGCCTTAAATTCCACTCAATTAACCCAAACTAACTCTGTAATGGGATCAGTCCATTATTTACCACCAGAACAAGCTAGTGGAAAAGGCTGTACAATTAGAAGTGATATTTATTCAATGGGAATAGTCTTTTACGAATTATTAACTGGAAACTTGCCTTTCAAAGGAGAAAATGCCGTTGAAATAGCTTTAAAGCAAATGAGAGATCCAATACCAAGCATTAGAAAGAAAAACTCTTCAATTCCTCAAAGTGTTGAAAATGTGATTTTAAAAGCTACTGCTAAAAATCCTAAAAATAGATACAGTGATGCCAAAGAAATGCATGCAGATCTACTTACTGTTCTAAATGAAGATAGAATGTCTGAATCAAGATTAACATTTAAATATCCAGAACACGAAACAGAAGAACTAAAACCAACTAAAAAAGTTGTTAAAGAGGAAATTAGAGTAAAAGCTAAAGAAGAAAAAGAACCTACTGAGGAAGTGATTGCTAAACCAGTAGATAATGAAGAATACTTTGATGAGGATGAAGGACATAAATCTAGCAAAGTTTTAATTGCTTTAATTGTAATATTAGCAGTATTATTAATAGGTGGTCTTTCTGCCTTTATGATACTAGGAAGAAAAGTACCTGATATAAAAGTACCTGATGTTTCTAATTTAACAGTAGTAGAAGCAGAAAATAAATTAAAAGAATATGGCTTTGAAGTTGAATTAGAAACTATAAAAGAAAAAAGTAGCATAGAAGCAGGAAAAGTTATAAAAACAGAACCAAAACAAGGAAGAAGTATCAAAAAAGGCTCTAAAATAACAATCTATGAATCAATTGGAAGTATTTATAAAATTGAAGATTATACTGGAAGAAACTATATAGAAGTTAAAACATTATTAGAAAATGTTTATAAATTGGAAGTAAAAATAGAGAAAAAAGATGTTGATATGGAAGAAAAAGATTGGAAAGAACAAGAAATTGTTGCTCAAGATCTTCCAAAAGATACTGAAGTACAAGAAGGAGATAAAATAACTTTATTTATTCCGAATATTGTTGAAGTGTATCCCGATATGGTAGAAGAAGGATGGACTGTTGAAGATGTTCAAGCTTTCTGTGATCAGTATAATATTAAGTTAACTATTAATTATGTTAAAACATCAGAGAAAGAATCAGGAACATTATTATCACAATCTAGAACAGCTAAAACTCCAATTATAAATGGTTCAACATTAAAGATTGAAGTTGCAGAAGAATCAAATGAAGAAACGCCTGATCCAACAACATCGCCTTCGCCTTCACCATCAGATACACCATCTCCATCACCATCTGATAGTAGTGACAATAAAAATAGATAATAATGAGAGGGTTTATGGAAGGACAAATTGTAAAAATATTAAGTAATTTATATTTTGTAAAAACTACGAATGGCACTATTTATGAGTGCCATTCTCGTGGTAAATTTAGAAATCAAAATATTACTCCTGTAGTCGGAGATTATTGTAAGTTTAATGAAAATGATAAATACATCTTAGAAATTTTAGAAAGAAAAAATATCTTAGTAAGACCATTAGTTGCAAACATTGATCAAGCACTGATAATAACTAGTTGTAAACAACCTGATTTTTCAACTAATTTACTAGATAAATTATTAGTAATATTAGAACATAATAAGATTATTCCTATTATTTGTATAACTAAATATGATTTATTAACAAATAACGAACAAAAGCAAATAGATAATTATATCGCTTATTATCAGAAAATAGGGTATACAGTTTTATTAAATACTGATATAGCTGAAATAAAAAGATTATTTAAAGACAAAACAACAGTATTTACTGGTCAAACTGGAGCAGGGAAATCAACTCTTCTTAATAAGCTTGATAAAAATTTAAACTTTGAAACTGGAGAAATTTCTCTTGCTTTGGGAAGAGGAAAACATACTACTAGACATGTTGAATTAGTTGAAGTTTCTGGTGGAAAAGTTCTAGACACTCCGGGATTTTCCTCTATTGACTTTAGAAATTTAACTATTGAAGATATCAAAGATACTTTTATAGAATTTTCTAAATATCCTTGTCCATATAAAGATTGTAGACATTTAAATGAAAAAGAATGCCAAATAAAAGAAGAAGTTTTAAATGGAAATATTTTAGAA
>CATKEA010000207.1 GCA_949746915.1 uncultured Bacilli bacterium | reverse complement strand
TATTAATGACAGCACCACATAAATTAGCAAACAAAATATTATTTTTCTTATATTTGTCTGATATTAGTATCAAAATAATACTATAAATAAAATAACATGTAAACAACATCTTCATATGCTCATAGATACTTTCATTAACAGGAAAAAAGATAGCTGTAAAGTCGTTTGGAAAAAATTTATAAATATTATGAGTTAAAAAGCTTATAATAAATATTGAAATTGTCGAAATAATCATAAATATTTTATCACATTTTTTCATATAATCACCACTATTAGTATATACATAATATTGGTATTTATTCGTTTTACAACTTAACTTATCCGTGCTATAATATTTGAATGATGAGTTGTTTGGAGGTGATACTATGAACGATAGAAATCTAGTTGATGAAATAAGAAGAAAAATAGATATCGTTGATATCGTTTCAAGTTATATACCCCTAACACAAAAAGGAAAAAACTTTTTTGGAGTTTGCCCATTTCATGATGACACTAATCCATCTATGAGTGTTTCACGCGAAAAACAAATATATCGTTGTTTTTCCTGTGGAGCTAGTGGAAACGTTTTTAATTTCGTAATGGATTATGAACATCTAGGATTTAGAGAAACTTTAAAATTTCTAGGAGAAAAAGCTAATATTAATGTTGATGAACTACATATTTCAACTAAACCAAATAAAAATCAAAAATTTTATGATGCTTATGACTTTGGACTTAAGTTTTACCAGAATAATTTAAATACAATTGACGGAAAACAAGCCAAGGATTATTTAAAAAAACGTCAAATAAATGATGAACTAATTAAAGAATTTGGAATCGGATTATCACTGAAAAGACCAGATGATTTAACTAAAATATTACTTGGGAAAGGGTACAATTTAAATCTTTTAAATTTAATAGGTTTATCAAGTCAAGATAGAGATACATATATAGATCGTATAATCTTTCCCTTAACTGATACTAGTGGTAAAGTAGTTGGATTCTCAGGTAGAATTTATAAAGATCAAAATATTAACAAATACTTAAATACTAAAGAAACACCTATTTTTAAAAAGGGTGAATTAATATATCATTATGCTGAGTCAAAAGACTCTGTAAGGCAAAAAAAAGAAGTAATTGTCATGGAAGGTTTCATGGACGTTATAAGAGCTTCAAGTATTGGCTATAGAAATACTGTTGCTTTAATGGGAACTGCTATGACTAAAGAACAAGCTAATCTTATTAAGCGTCTTTCTAATAACATTATCATCTGTTTTGATGGTGACGAACCAGGTCAACATGCCAATTTAGTAAATGGAGAACAATTTGCTAGTATGGGAATCGATGTTAAAGTAATTGAATTACATGATGGCTTAGACCCAGATACCTATATCTTACAATATGGACAAGAAAAATTTAAAGCCTTAGTAGAAAATGCTATAAACTTCCAAGATTACAAGATTTCATCACTAAAAAACAATTATAATTTAACTAGCGATGAAGAAAAAGTTGCATATATTAATTCTGTTTTAGAAACTACAAGTAAGATAAATGACGAAATTCATCGAGAAATTATTCTAAAAAAACTTGCAATTGAAGTAAATATAGGGTATAATACCCTAGAAAAAAGATTACAAGCATTTCTAGAAAAAAACAAGAATGAAGAAAAAAAACATGTCTTGAGTGTTCAAATTGAACCTAAGAAAACTAAAAAAAGGAATAAATATATAACTTCAAGTCTTGCTGTTTTATATTACATGCTAATTAAAAATTGGGTCATTGTAAAATATGATCGCGAAGGAATCTATTTTCCAGAAGAGAACATGAGATTTTTGGCATCAGAAATATCTTATTACTATCATAAATATGGAACGATAACAATAGCTGATTTTTATACATATTTGAATGAAAAAGAAAATTTGTTACCAATATATAATGAAGTAATCAGTAGCAATTTTGATGATAATCCTAAGGATGAAGCCATTCTTGACTACATAAAAGTAGTAAGAGAAGGAGTCTTAAAATCAGAAATAAAAAGGCTAGAAGGTTTGATACGTAATACAGTTGATCCACTCGAAAAAGCACGTATTGCTGAGAAGATTCGATGTTTAAAAATAGGGAGTTGAGTTTTATGACTGGTGAAATTAAGACTATAGAAGAAAGAAAAAAGAAATTAGTAGAGCTTGGTAAAAAGAAGGGCTTTATTACATACGAAGAATTAGCAGAAGAATTAAAAGGACTTGAACTAGATAGTGATACATTAGACGATTTATATAATACATTTGTTGAAGAAGGAATTGAAGTAACATCAAATGATCAAGATGAACAAGACGATGATGGTGGTTTTGTTGATGTTGACGATTTAGTACTATCAAAAGATATTAAAATCAATGATCCTGTTAGAATGTACTTAAAAGAAATAGGTAGAATACCACTACTTACTTCTGATGAAGAATTTGAATATGCCCGTCTTGCAGAAGAAGGAGATGAGTATGCAAAAAGAATGTTAGCAGAGTCTAACTTACGTCTTGTTGTATCCATTGCTAAAAGATATGTTGGACGTGGTATGCTATTTCTTGATCTTATTCAAGAAGGAAACATTGGACTAATGAAAGCCGTTGATAAATTTGATCCAACTAAAGGATATAAATTTTCAACTTATGCAACATGGTGGATTAGACAAGCTATTACTCGTGCCATAGCTGATCAAGCTAGAACTATCAGAGTTCCTGTCCACATGGTTGAAACAATCAATAAATTAGCTCGTGTTCAAAGACAATTAACCCAAGAGTTAAATAGAGAACCAACAGATGAAGAAATCGCTAAAAAACTTGGTATTAGTATTGATAAAGTTAGAGAAGTATACAAAATATCTCAAGATCCAGTTTCTTTAGAAACACCAATAGGTGAAGAAGAAGATTCACATTTAGGAGACTTTATTAAAGATGAAAGAACTATGTCACCAGAAGAATATGCAACAGTTGAAATGTTAAAGGAAGAATTAAGTGGTGTACTACTAACACTTACAGATAGAGAAGAACGAGTATTAAGATTACGCTTTGGATTAGATGATGGACAATGTCGTACCTTAGAAGAAGTTGGACAAATCTTTGGAGTAACAAGAGAAAGAATTCGTCAAATTGAAGCCAAAGCCTTAAGAAAACTTAGACATCCATCAAGAAGTAGAAAACTAAAGGATTTTTTAACTAATTAATGAAAATAAACGAAAGACTAAAATTAGTAGCATCTTTTGTTGAAGAAAATAGTAATGTAATAGATGTCGGATGCGATCATGCACTTTTAGACATCTATTTGTTTCTCAATCGAAAAAAAATAAGAGTAGTAGCAAGTGATGTAAAAGAAGGACCATTAAAGATTGCTAAATCTAATATCGAAAAATACAATTTGCAAGATAAGATAGAAGTACGTTTAGGAAATGGAATTGATACTATTGATGATAAAATAGATACAATTGTCATATCTGGAATGGGTGGCCTAAATATGGTTGGAATTCTAAAATATAAAAAAGATGAACTAAAACACGTAAACACTATTATTTTATCACCTAACAATGAAGTAGCAAACCTAAGACGAGAAATAGTAAAACTAGGCTATTATATTGACGATGAAGAATTACTTGAAGAAAAAAAACAAGTATATCATGTCATTAAATTTAAAAAAGGAAAAAAACGATATTGCCAAACAGAAATAGAACTTGGTCCCATTCTTTTACAGAAAAAAAGTAAGTTGTTCATAACTTACTTAGAAAAAGAAAGAAAAAAAATAATCAAACTTTTAGATATTCTACCCAAAAAATATTTAAAAAGAAGATATCAATTAAAACGAGAACTAAAGGAAATAAATAAAAGCCTTTAGTTTTTTAAATGAAAAAAGTTAAACTGCTTTCATCATCATTACTTCTTTTATTTGAAGTAGAACTACTTTCAATATTATTTGTACTTACATTAACTTTCTTACTAGTAGAACTAGTATTATAAGTTTTTGAAGTATTACTAACATTTTTATCATCAGTACTACGAACAGCATTCATTACCCTAAACATTGTAATAGCATTATTAAGTATAGGTCTAACTTGATATATGATTGGAATAGCTTGATTTATAACATTTAGTGTTTTACCAGTACCATTAAGAAAATTGTTCCAATTATATTTTTTTAATCCACCAAACAAAGAAGCTTTAGGGGTTCTTGGACTATAATAATTATATGGATAAAAGTTCATATCATAAGGATTATTATACATATTATCTACTCCTTTACATTATTATATGAAATTATCTTAAAAAAGTTTAAAATTTTTAAGACTTATGTTATAAT
>CATKEA010000206.1 GCA_949746915.1 uncultured Bacilli bacterium | reverse complement strand
GTATCGATAAAGCTTTAGCAATCTTAAAAAAGCACAGATTACAAGAAAAAATGTTACTTCTACTAGCTATTTTAGGTGGTTTTCTTGGAAGTATTTTAGGAATGTTATTATTTAGACATAAGATAAGAAAAAATCGTTTTTGGTTTACTAATATTTCCTGTTTTATTATCTTTATTATCGTTTGCGTAATTTCTTTATATTATTATAATACTAAATATTTTTATGCTGAAAAATTTAATATTAAAGAACTAAAAAGTAAAATTGACTATGATTCAGATCAAATAGATGATTATACTGATATCTTACTAGGTGCCAGAAAAGATGCTAAAAATAAGCCTAAATATGATAGTCGTTACTGGAGTACAGGTTATCCTCCTGATGATATTGGTGTTTGTGCCGATGTTATCTGGAGAGCATTTAAAGAAGCTGGATACAACCTTCGTGAACTAATTGATGAAGATATCAAAGACAATATTGCTTTATATCCATATGTTAAGAAAAAGGATAGTAATATTGATTTTCGAAGAGTTAAAAATTTAAAAGTTTATTTTGATAGACATGCAACCATTTTAACAAATGATATTAATAAAATAGAAGAATGGATGCCTGGTGATATTGTCATTTTTGGAAAAAATTATACTCACATTGGAATTATTTCTGATAAAAGAAATATTCGTGGAATACCATGGCTAATCCATAATGCTGGTCAGCCAAAAAGAGAAGAAAATGCCCTAGAAGTATGGGCTTATAGAAAAGGTATCTACGGACATTATAGATGGGATGGTGTAAAATAATGAATTTATTTATATGTTACGAAAAATGTTCAACTTGTAAAAACGCCAAAAAGTATTTAGACAAAAACCAAATAAAATATACTATAAGGGATATCAAACAAGAAAATCCTAACTATCAAGAACTAAAAAACTGGATAGAAAAATATCATTTAGAAATAAAAAAATTATTTAATACAAGTGGTATTCTTTATCGTGAAATGAATCTTTCTACTAAATTAAAAGAGATGTCAGATGACGAAAAAATTAAATTATTAGCAACGAATGGAATGTTAGTAAAAAGACCACTATTTATTACAGATGATAATATGTATATTGGGTTTAAAGAAAAAGAATGGGCAAACATATGGAAAAAATAACAAACGAAGAAAAAGAAAAAAGATATAAGTTAAGAAAACAACTTAGAATTATTATTATTGTTCTTGGTTTTTTAACAATGATACTTGCAATAGATTATTTATGTAGACAAAAAGTCTTAAGTATTATTTTTGCCCTTATTTGCCAAATTGTTGAAATTCTATTATCAAGATATAGAGATTCTTTAGAAGTAAAAGAAAACAATGAAGACTAAACTCCCTCATTGTTAAACTCTGGTATAAAACTAGCACTTTGTGTTTCTCCTTCTTGAATAAAGGCTTTTGTAATACCAAGATCACATGCATAATTGATGATTTCATCATACACTGAATCATCAATTTTTTTATTTAGATTTAAAAAAAGTGGATTCTTGAAAGTAGTAACTGGAGTATATTGATTCATAATACTTATAAAAATATCATCATGATAAGTATCATATAAATACTTAAGAACATTCTTAGAATCATCTTCTAGTCCTGGAAGAAGTAAATGTCTTACAATAACTCCCTTTATCATAATACCATTATCATTAAAAATAGGTTTTCCAACTTGTCTAAACATCTCTTTAATAGCAAGAGATGCATACTTAAAATAATCTGGAGCATGTGAATAGATATTAGCATAATAATTAGAATAATATTTTAAATCTGGCAAATAAATATCAATTAAGCCATCAAGTTCTTTTAAAGAAATAATATTTTCATATGAACTAGTATTATAGACAACTGGAATAATAAGTCCTTTTTCTTTGGCTTTAATAAGTCCTTCTTTTATTTGTTTAATATAATGTGTAGGAGTAACTAAGTTAATATTTAAAGCCCCTTTATTTTGTAGTTCTATACATATTTCACTAAATCTATCAATAGTAATTTCTTTTCCGCTATGTCCTAAACTAATATCCTTATTTTGACAAAAGACACACTTTAAATTACAATTACTAAAAAAGATAGTACCACTACCATCATCACCAGAAAGACAAGGTTCTTCCCAAAAGTGTAGACTAGCACGAGCTACTTTCAAAGTATTAGAAGCAAGACATACTCCCTTATTTTTATCTCTATCAACATTACAATTTCTAGGACATAACATACATGTCATAAATTTCACTTCCTAAAATATATAATACTATTTTTTAGATAAAATAACAAAATAAATAACAAAATTTATATTTAATACTGCTGTTTCACCTAAATATTATAAGAACCTTTATGAATAAACTACAATTTCTTGCATAATATATAGCAATGTGTTATAATCTAAATGTGATGTAGTACATTACTGGACTTATAGTTAACTCTTTTTCTTTCCATAATACAGATAGATAATAGTTATTCTTAATTCCAATTATTAGTGTTAAAAGGAGGGAAAAAAAGATGGCTGAATATACTGACAAAACAATCAAATGTGTAGATTGTGGTGCAGAGTTTGTTTTTACTGCTAGAGATCAAGCATTTTATGCAGAAAAAGGTTTTACAAATGAACCAAAAAGATGTAAACCATGCCGTGATAAGAAAAAGGCAGAAAAAAGAAACTTTAATAATGATAACGAAAACAGAGCTGCATAAGCAGTTCTTTTTTATATTAAAGGATCATTGACATAAATTATTATATGTGCTAGACTAAACATCACAAAATTATCCATAAAGAGGCGAACTATATGAATGATGTAGAGTATTATACTTTGCAAGAACTAATATTAGAACTAAGAAAAGAATATCAAAAAAGTGAAAATAAATTAGAAAATCTCAAAGCACTTTGTTTTGTAGACCAAAAAGAGGTATCAGACTTTAGATTTGAATTAGTCAAACTAAGTTCTAGAGAAATAGCTCTTTATTGTATAGCAACTAAAAAAAGAAGTCTATGTGAAAAATTAAAAATAAAATTAGGATTTATAATAAATGAAGAAGAAAAAGGAAAATATTTAAGAACTAAAACAGGAACTAATTATTTTTTAAATAAAAAATTAACTTTTCCCGTTGTTGTTAGTGGAGTTAACCAAGATAATTTTACTATAAGAGCTAGTGCTTTAATAGATTCCACATTTGCTAAAAATATTCAAACTAATTATATAAGTTTTGATAATTCAAGTTATACTTCTTCACTTTATTTAGACCATAGTAAAATAGAAATTCATATTGATAGTAATACTGATTCAAATAGTATAAAGATAAAGTATGATAAGGTAACAGATGAAATAGAAATAGTATCAAAAGAAAGAAAAATAGATGCTAATTTAATAGAAGAACTATTAAAAATAGAAATACCAAAACAAAGTATTCCAGAATATCATAAACAAATACTAAATAACAAACATAATAGAAGTATTACTATAGATGAGTTAAATAAACCAAGAAATTCCATTAGACTACAGATATATGAAGATGCTTTTCAAACTTTATTAATACCAACAACACTAAAAAGAACAGAACTACAAAGCAGAATCAGTAGTAAAAATGAAAAATATCAAAAAATATTAAAACATCAAACCTATTGACAAAATGGACAAGTTCCACCTTTGTTAATAGGCTCTTTTTTTGTAAAATTTTGTTCTTTAATTGTGCTTTTAATCTATTTATTATATAATATAAAAAGATAAGGAGAATCAAAATGGAAGAATATAAAAATGTATTATCAAATGAAGAATTAGAAAAAATCGATAGATATTTTCGTGCTGCTAATTATTTATCAGTAGGACAACTTTATCTTTTAAATAACCCATTATTAAAAGAACCATTAAAAAGAAGTGATATAAAAAAGAATATCGTTGGACATTGGGGAACAGTACCAGGACAAAATTTTATATATGTCCATTTAAATAGAGTAATCAAAAAATATGATTTAGAAATGATTTATTTATCAGGACCAGGTCATGGGGGAAATGCAATAGTTTCAAACACTTATTTAGAAGGTAGTTATAGTGAGATATATCCAAATATAACAGAAGATTTAGAAGGAATGCAAAAATTATTTAAACAATTTTCCTTTCCAGGCGGAATATCAAGTCATGTAGCTCCAGAAACACCAGGATCAATTAATGAAGGTGGAGAACTAGGATACAGTTTATCTCATGCCTTTGGAGCCGTTTTAGATAATCCTAATTTGATAGCTACTTGTGTAGTAGGAGATGGAGAAGCAGAAACAGGACCACTTGCGACAAGTTGGCATTCTAATAAGTTTATAAATCCCAAAACAGATGGAGTAGTACTACCAATTTTACATTTAAATGGTTATAAGATTGCTAATCCAACAATCTTTGCCAGAATTAGTAATGAAGAATTATTGGCATTTTTCAAAGGTTGTGGTTGGAATCCATTAATCGTAGAAGGTGATGAGCCTAAAAAAATGCATCAACTAATGGCCTATACTTTAGATAAAGCTATTGAAGAAATCAAAAAAATAAAACAAGAAGCTAATTTAAATGGCAAATTAGAAAGACCAATTTGGCCAATGATTATCTTAAAAACTCCAAAAGGATGGACTGGACCAAAAGAAGTAGAAGGAAAACAAATAGAAGGAAGTTTTAGAGCACATCAAGTACCTGTTGTTATATCAGAAAACTCTTTTGAAAATATTGCCATATTAGAAAGATGGTTAAAAAGTTATCATCCAGAAGAACTTTTTGATGAAGAAGGTAAGTTATTACCAGAACTTAAAGAATTATCACCAGTTGGCAACAAAAGAATGGGGATGAATCCTCATACTAATGGAGGAAAACTGTTAGAAGAACTAAGAACACCAGATTTTAGAGAATATGCTGTTGATGTTTCAACACCTGGAGAAACTGTTGCTCAAGATATGAAAGAATTAGGTGCCTATGTAAGAGATTTAATAAAACTTAATGATGATAAAAATAATTTTAGAGTATTCGGACCTGATGAGGCACTATCTAATCGATTAAATTATATGTTTGATTCAACAATGAGACAGTGGAATGCCACGACATTAGCTAATGATGAGTTTTTATCAACAGAGGGAAGAGTAATGGACTCATATCTTTCAGAACATGCTTGTCAGGGGTGGCTAGAAGGTTATTTATTAACTGGAAGACATGGATTTTTTCACACTTATGAAGCTTTTTCTAGAATAATTGATTCAATGGCAAGCCAACATGCTAAATGGTTAAAAGTAACTAAAGAATTATCTTGGCGTGCTCCAATATCATCTTTAAATTACATCTTATCAAGCCACATTTGGCAACAAGACCATAATGGATACACACATCAAGATCCAGGATTTTTATCCCATTTAGTAACTAAAAAAGCTGATATTGTTCGTATGTATTTACCACCTGATGCCAACTGTTTATTATCATGCTTTGATCATTGTATAAAAAGTAAAAATTATATTAATGTAATAGTAGCTAGTAAACATCCGCGTCCACAATGGCTAGACATGAAACAAGCTATAAAACATTGCACTCAAGGTATAGGTATATGGGACTGGGCAAGTAATGATCAAAACAGTGAACCAGACATTGTTATGGCATGCTGTGGTGACACCCCAACATTAGAAACATTAGCAGCAGTCTCAATCCTAAGAAATAATTTTAAAGAACTAAAAATAAGAGTTGTCAATGTTGTTGATTTAATGCGTTTACAATCAAATTTAGAACATCCACATGGTTTAATAGACGAAGATTATAACTTATTATTTACTAAAGATAAACCAATTATTTTTGCTTTCCATGGATATGCTTCATTAATTCATCAACTAACATATAAAAGAAAGAATGATAATCTACATGTTCATGGATACAAAGAAGAAGGAACTATTACAACACCATTTGATATGCGTGTTCAAAATGAATTAGATCGTTATCACTTAGTTATGGATGCCATTAAGTATTTACCACAATTGGGAAACAGAGGTGCCATATTAAATCAATGGTGTAAAGATAAATTAGTAGAACACAAAGAATACATCCACGAATATGGAGATGATATGAAGGAAATCAAAGATTGGACATGGGATAGTAGCATGAATCAAAATAACTAAATTATTAAAATCCTTGCCAAATATTTTTACGATACAAATTTACTTGAACTAACAAGTAAATTTGTAGTAAACTTTAATTATAATAGTGAGGTCGTAACATGAAAAAAGAAAAAACCATTTTAATAGCTATAGTAACAATATTAGTTATATTAACTATAACAGGAATATCAGTTAGTTTGCTATATTCAAAAATGCCAAAGAAAACGAGTAATATTTTAAAAGATATCGCTAATAATATCGAAAATATTACTAGTTATCATACCACAATCGTCATAAAAGATAGTACTAAAATGCTATCAGTAGATGGAAGTGCTCTTATTAAAGATAACTACCATTACTTTTTAGCAAATATTAATAAGCATAATGGCGAAACACCAGCGCGATTAAGATATGATTTTGACTTAGTTGAACAACGATATAAACAAAACGTTATAGAAAACAGTGAAATATTAAGTACCAATATCTATGGTGAAACTGAGAATATTCGTAATATAAATTATTTAGATTCAACTAGATTACTTATATATATGTCAGAACTTTTATATGATAAAAAAACAAAATGTACAAAAAACGTATGTACATATTTGATGAATGAATATGATATAACAACATTTTCTACACTTACATCATTAATAACGCTTTATGAAAGTAATCAATTATTTGAAAATTATTCTGGTGATTTAAATATGAAATTAACCATTGATAAAGATACATTAACAATTACTAAAGTGGAGTTACTTTTAAATAATAATGTTAGTATAGTTATATCATTTGACTCCTTTAATAAAATAAATTTTAATGTATAACTAAATGGATATATAAGTAGGTGAAATGAATGTTGAATCAAAAAAAACAAAATGGTTTTACTATGGTTGAATTACTTGCATCATTTGTAATACTAGGAGTAATTATGGCAATAGCAGTACCGACAATAAGTTACTTTTTAAAAGGAAATAGTAAGGATTATTATAACCAATTAGAAAAAACAGTTTCATCAAGTGGTCAGGATTTTTTTAATGATTATCGTAGTAATCTTCCTAAAGATATAGGTAATATTAAAAAAATAAGTATTAAAGACTTACAAAGTCAAAAGTACATAACTGAAATAAAAGGTATTGATAAAAAAGATTGTGATGGAGATGTAGTTGTTCAAAAGCTAGCTAATGGAAATTATTCTTATACAGCATGTTTAAAATGTGAGAAAAAAAATAATGGAAATTATGAGTATAACTCTAGTGCTAAAGAGTGTGGTTATAGTGAGGAAAATAATAATCATTATACAATTTTAATAGATGGTCTATCAGATAAAACAAGTATTAGAATCCCTCAAGCTGAAAACTATACTATTCCAAATGCTAAAGTATATGTCAATGGACAAGCTATCTCTCCTGTAATAAAACCAACGCCTAGTACTATTGATGTAAATGCCCTTAAAACATATAAAATTTATTATACATTTAGAGCATTAGTTAAAGAATTACAAATTAAGGTATATGATCCTAAAAGGCCAGTTGTTAATATATCTGCCTTAATAGATGGTAGTAATTATACAAGTGGAACTTATACAAGTAAAGATGTTAAAATAAATTTATCAGCAACAGACTGGACAACAACTAGTGTTTATGGTTCAGGAATCGATCATTTTGAATATCAAATAAATGGAGGCAGCATTCAGAAAATAAATGCTACAACAACTGACAATAAAACTTATACTGCCACCTTTAATATAACGACAAATGGTACTTATAATATTACTGTTAAAGCTATAGATAAAGAAGGAAACATTAGTGATAGTAAATCGTTTGGTGTCAAAATTGATAAAAATAAACCAACTGCTCCAGTTATAACTGGAGGAAGCACAACTTGGACAAATCAAAATAGGACTATCAAAATATCTAAAGATGCAACAGCTCCATCAGGAATAAAAAATTATCAGTACTATATAAGTACCTCATCAACTACCCAAAATGGAGGAAGCTGGATTAATTTATCAGCAGGAACAAAACAAGTAGCAATAACAACAGAAGGAATAAGGTATATATTCTTTAGAGCTATAAGTAATTCAGGTGTAGTAGGTTCAATATCAAATAGTCAACCAACAAGAATAGATAAAACAAAACCAGTTATTACAAGTGTTAGTGGAGCTGATAAATGGATTTCTACAAGTACAAAAGTAATTGTAAATGCAACGGATAATCTTAGCGGTATTTCAGCTTATTCTTATGACAATGGAGAAACATGGAACTCATACAATTATAATTATTTTAGTACTTCAAAAATTTTACAACTGGGAGTAAAAGATAATGTTGGAAATATTACCTATGGAAATTACAATATAAAGGTTGATAAAACCAAACCAACTGTTAATTACACTCCACCAAGTACTTGGACAAATCAAAACAGAACTTTAACTATTCCTGTTAGTGATACTGAAAGTGGGATAGGAAAGATGCAGTGGGGAAAGGGAGTTCTTACTGAAACAGGTAGTTATACCTGTGACAACACTAGTTATGAATTTAATAATACTTTTACAACTGATGTTCATGTAAATTGTGCTAGAATAACGGATAAAGTTGGAAATGTAACACAAGTATGGGTTCATTCAAAAGTTGATAAAATAGCTCCATATACACCATGGTTTAATGAAGAAGCAATTAAAAATAATCAAAAGAATGGCTATATTCTTACTTGCAAAAACAATCAAGAAAACTATTATGGTATCAATGAATGTATCTTGAATCATACTCAAAGAGAAGGTGGATACTACATAAGTAGAAAAGATCTTGGTGGATCTGGTCATGGTTATGAAGAAATTAAAGATTTATATAATGGTATAGTAGTAAAAGATTGGACAAGATATAAATATGGAAGTACCCCACCAAATCTTTCCTTTCCAGGAGCCTGTAAAAAAGAAGGACAATGCATAAGATGGTATAGAACAATAGATAATGCTGGAAATGTAGCTAAAGGGTATCTAATAATGCATTTTATAGATAGCTATTGATTTATTCTAAAGGAGAAATAATGAAAAAAGGAAACAAAACAGTATTAATAGTTTTACTTATAAGTGGCTTTTTACTTATAACAATTGGAGTAAGTTACAAATTAACTTATTCAAAAAAATCAGAAACTAATAAACCAACGCCTTCAGTTAAACCTTCTGTAGAACCACCTATAACAGAAAAAGAAGATGGAATAATTACTAAGGAAATTGCCCTTAATACTATTAAAAATATTTATGATATAGATAATTTGACAATAAAATTTAAAGAGGAAGTTAATGATTTTTATATTTTTGAACAACAAAATAGCGATGATGTTGTATTTAACACATTTAAATTTAATAAAAAAACAGGTCAGATAATTCAAGAAGAAAGTTATAACACTGTCCCTAATTATTAAATTTAAAATCAATCACATATGTAGAAAAATATAAAGGTTGATAAAACAGCACCAACTATTGAATATACAACAACAGATACTTGGAGCAAAACTACTGCCCAAGTAACACTCAAAGTTAGTGACAAAGAAAGTGGAGTTCAAAAGGTTGTGTGGCAAGAAGGTAAATGTGATAATTCTAAAGAGTGGATTACTGTTACTGGAGAATCTTTTACAACATCAACATATACAAATTGTATAAAAGCTTATGATAATATAGGAAATATATATGTTAAGTATGTTTATGCAAAAATTGACAAGGAAGCCCCATATACACCATATATGAGTGAAAGTGCTATTCAAAAAAACTTAAATAATGGCTATATTAAAGTAGAGTGCCCAATAAATAATAGCGACTCACATAGTAATAATAAATGTATTCTCACTAAAAAATATGAAATAGAGAAAAAAACATACTGGTTAACTTATCCTGATAAAGGTCCATCTGGGGTAGAGTATAAAGAGTATATGAGCCTAACTGATGGATTATCTATTACTGGTTGGAAAAGATATAAAGTGGGTGAATCTGGTGATAATATTACCCATAATTCTAAGTGTGATGCTCCAGGAAAATGCAGTAAACGTATCAGAAGTGTTGATGGAGCTGGTAATGTTGGGCCAGGATATTTAGAAATAGATTTTGTCTACATATACTAATAAAATAATTTATAATAGGGGAAAAAATAATGAAATCAAATAAAAATATAATAGTTATTATTCTTTTAGTAATCGCATTAATATTAATTTCACTTGGAACTTTTTTACTAATGACTAGTAATTCTAAAGAAACATCCTCACCAAATCCACCAGCAAATGAATCACCATCACCAAGTCCTGATTTACCAATAGAACCTGATGATATTGAGCCAACTCCACCTATGCAAGAAAAAGAATATATTTCTAAAGAAGAGGCTTTAAATCTTATTAAGAATATTCATGAAATAGAAGGACAAACAATAATATTTAAAGAAGAAAAAGATACATTTTATATCTTTGAACAACAAAACAGTGAGTCAGTGGTAGTTAATACTTTTAAATTTAATAAAGAAACTGGTGAAATAATAAAAGAAGAAAAGTCTATAGAAGCTCCTAATAATTTATAAATTTGATAAAAAGGCTTGCTAAAATATAAAAAATTTAGTATATTATACACATACCATTTCTTGGATTATGGAAACCTTTCTAATCCTAGTCTAGGAATTTGGCAAATATTATAAAGTTAAGAAAGGAGTGTTTTAGATGGCATTATCAAAAGCAAAAAAAGAGGAAATCGTAAATTTATATAAAAGAGATGAAAAAGATACAGGTTCTCCAGAAGTTCAAATTGCACTTTTAACTACTGAGATTAATGTATTAACACAACATCTTAAAGAACATCCTCATGATTATCATTCAAATCGTGGACTACTTAAGAAAGTTGGTCAAAGACGTAACATGTTAAATTACTTAGCTAAAAAAGATGTTACAAGATATCGTGAGTTAGTTAAAAAATTAGGATTAAGAAAATAGGCACTTATTTTAAGTGTCTTTTTTATATAAAGGAGAATTGTATGAAGAAAGTATATGAATTAAACTTTAGAGGTAGAAAACTTATCGTAGAACATGGTGAAGTAGCAAAACAAGCTCATGGTTCAGTATTAGTTAGATATGGTGATACTGTAGTTTTATCAACTGCTGTTGTTTCCAACAATGCTAATATTTTATCTGATTTTTTTCCACTAATGGTTTTATATAATGAAAAACTATATTCTGTTGGAAAAATACCAGGAGGATTTATTAAAAGAGAAGGTCGCCCAACTGAAAATGCTACACTAGCTGCTAGAATGATTGACCGACCAATGAGACCATTATTTCCAGAAAATTTTCGAAATGAGGTTCAATTAGTAAATACTATTTTATCAGTTGATCAAGATAATTCACCAGAAATGACAGCAATGTTTGCATCATCATTAGCAACATCAATTAGTAAAATTCCATTTGATGGGCCTATAGCAGGAGTAAAAGTTGGACGAGTAGAAGGAAAATTTATTATAAATCCAACTGCTAAAGAAATGGAATTAAGTGATATAGATTTAACAGTAGCAGGAACTAAATATGCAATAAATATGGTTGAAGCAGGGGCTAAACAAGTAAGTGAAATAGATATGTTAGAAGCGCTAATGTTTGGTCATGAAGCAATCAAGGAATTAGTTAAGTTTCAAGAAGAAATTATTTCTGAAATTGGCGAAGAAAAAATGGAATATGAATGTCTTGAAATATCAGAAGAGTTAACTAAAGAAATAGAAGAACAAGTAGCAATCTCTCTAGATGAAGCTTTAAGAATAAAAGATAAACTAGAAAAATATGGACGTATTGCAGAAATAAAAGAAAACGTTGTTAAAAAATATGAAGAAGAAAACGCATCACTAAACCAAGAAGAACTAGTAATTCTTTTAACTAAGGTAAAATTAGCTCTTGAAAAAGTTGAATACAAATTATTTAGAAAGATTGTTGTTAAAGAGAAAATAAGATCAGATGGAAGAAAAATGACTGAAATCAGACCATTATCAACAGATATTGATTTACTTCCAAGAACCCATGGATCGGCATTATTTACTAGAGGTGAAACGCAAAGTTTATCAATAACAACTTTAGGAGCTTTAGGAGAACATCAAATTTTAGATGGACTTTCTTTAGAAGCTGAAAAAAGATTTATGCTACATTATAATTTTCCAGCCTTTTCAGTAGGTGAAACAGGAAGATATTCAGCACCAGGAAGAAGAGAAATTGGACATGGTGCCCTTGGAGAAAGAGCCTTAGCACAAGTTATCCCAACAGAAGAAGAATTTCCATATACGATACGTGTAGTAAGTGAGATTTTAGAAAGCAATGGTTCATCATCACAAGCAAGTATCTGTGCTGGCTGTATGAGTTTAATGGCTGCAGGAGTGCCAATTAAAGCACCAGTAGCAGGAATTGCTATGGGTCTTATTACAGATGGTGATGATTATACTATTTTAACTGATATTCAAGGAATGGAAGATCATCTTGGGGATATGGATTTCAAAGTAGCAGGAACTAAAAATGGTATAACAGCTCTTCAAATGGATATAAAAATAAAAGGTATTACTAAAGATATTTTAGAAAAAGCTTTAGAACAAGCAAAAACAGCACGTATGGAAATATTAGATTGCATTACAAGTCAAATAAAAGAACCACGTAAAGAAGTAAGTAAATATGCTCCAAAAACAGAAATATTCTACATTAAACCTGAGAGAATAAAAGATGTTATTGGTAAAGGTGGGGAGATGATTACTAAGATTATTCTTGAGGCAAGTAATGTTCAAGCTGTAACAGATGTAAATGCTGTAAAAGTAGACTTAGAAGATGATGGAAGAGTAATTATATATCACTCTGATAAAGAAATAATTGATAAAACAGCTGAAATGATAAAGGCAGTTGTACGAGAAGCGATTGAAGGAGAAACGTACCAAGCTAAAGTTGTTAAAGTAGAAGATTTTGGGTGCTTCGTTCAATTATGGCCTGGATGTGAAGGGCTAGTTCATATATCAGAACTTTCTAAAGAACGTGTAAAAAAGACAGAAGATGTTGTAAAACTTGGTGATGAAATTATTGTAAAATGTTTAGGAGTCGACAAAAAAGGGCGATTAAACTTTTCTAGAAAAGCCTTATTAGTTGATAAAGCTGTAGAAAAGGAAAATAAAGAAATATCAGAAAGTACAGAATAATAATGTTTTGAATTAAAATGATACATTTTCAAAAAGTGTATCATTTTTTAGTTTATAAAAAAGGTATGTTAGTTGACTAATAGATAATCATTGATGTATACTTAATCTATAATAATAAAGGAGTAAAAAAAATGATAATTGTGGAAAATAGTAAAAAATCAACCTGGGGGGGGGTACTTTAAGAATAAAAGGGTAGTAATAGGTCTATTAGTTTTAGTGTCTATTATATTGTTTGGTACAAGTTATGCTTTGTGGCAACTAACGTTAAGACAAACTGATGCCAATAGAATAGTAACAGCATGCCTAAAGTTAAACTTTGTAGAAGAAACATCAGCTATTACCTTAAATGAAGCAGTACCAATGACAGATGAAGAAGGAAAAAGTTTAGTACCATATACTTTTACAATAACTAATACTTGTAATACTAAAACGAAATATGTCATAAATTTAGAAACTATAAGTGAAGGAGAAAAAATCTTAGCTGATAGTTTTATTAAAGCAAGCCTTTTAAAAGATGATAATGAAGTATTTTTTAGTAAGTTAATACCAGAAAAAGAAAATCAAGAAAAAGTTATCGAAACAGCCAATAGTGCTTACATGTTAGATCAAGGAAATATAAATAGTAATCAAAGTATCAATTACAGTTTAAGATTATGGATTGCTAATGATATATCTAATCAAGAAGAGATGATGAATGCAGTATTTGCTAGTAAAATAACGATAACAGCCAACTATCTTCCAAAGAGAGACACTAATGAAAAAATCCTTTATAACATTGTAGAAAAACAAGCATCTCTAGATAATACAAGTAGTGAATTTGTAAGTAGTTCAAGTGGGATTGACTTTGGACAGCCTCCATCAGATACTAATGGAAAGGGAGTTTATACAATAGCTAGTACTAAGGACTATTATTATCCAGTGTATTATTTTAGAGGAGAAGTAACTAATAATAATGTTAAGTTCGCTCGCTTTTGTTGGAAGATAGTAAGAACAACAGAAACAGGAGGAGTAAAGCTTATTTATAATGGTGAACCTGATGAAAATGGTGGATGTACAAATACAACAGGAACATCAACTCAGATTGGAACAAGTGCATTTAATTCAAGTTCTGCATCTCCTGCTGATGTTGGATATATGTATGGGACAAGATATGAATATAGCTCAACGGATTTAGGAAGTAGTTATTGGTATACACTTTTTGGAAAAACAAGATTATCTAAATCAAGTATGAGTGCAACAGAATATTACTATGGGGATTCAGTCACTTATGACGCATCAACTAATACCTATACATTAAATAATAGTACAAAATACTTATGGAGTAGTAACTATAGTAGTTTAAAAAGAAAATACACTTG
>CATKEA010000205.1 GCA_949746915.1 uncultured Bacilli bacterium | reverse complement strand
ATAAAAATGGTATCTTTTTTAAAAAAAATCATAAAATATATTGATTAAACGAAAAAAGTATGGTATTATTTTAAGTGTACTCGTTGATATAGAGTAAATTTATTAACAGCCAATGCGCTCGTAGCTCAGCTGGATAGAGTGTTTGGCTACGAACCAAAAGGTCAGGGGTTCGAATCCCTTCGAGCGCACCACTTCGAGAAGTGGCTCAACTTGGTAGAGCACTTGGTTTGGGACCAAGGGGTTGCAGGTTCAAATCCTGTCTTCTCGACCATTATGTTTTTAAAGTCTTATTTAAGACTTTTTATTTTGCATATGTAGTTATTCAGGAGGAAAAATGAAAAAAAATAGTATTGAAGTCATGGAAGGGATTTCTAGAGCATATAAAAATTATATATTGGAATTAGGAACTAGAGCTGAATCACAGGTTTATGGCATTGATATAGAAGAAGAAGCTTTAGATATACTTTCTTGTTTGGGGTTTAATAGAGAAAAGGTTGGGACTAAGTATTTAGCAGAGTTAATTGATTGTGTTTATCATGAGAGAAATGGTGAATATGATGATGGTTATTATAATTTAGATTTATATTATAATCAGCATTTTTTAAATATGAGTGAATATTATGAATGTGGTGTTAAGTCACTTCATTCTATTATAGATGACGCTCTAATTGATATTAATGTTGCAGATGATATTTCTTATTCATCTTTAATTTTAAGTGTTGTTAAAAATTTAATTGATATTCATTCTAAAGATTGTAAAAAAAGTGTGGATAAAGCATATGTTTATATTAGTAAGTGTTAGAATTAATTAAAATTTATGTTATACTGATAGTAGGTATGTTTACCTACTTATTTTTTGTTCATATAGTTTAGTGGATAGAATAATTCTTTCCGAAGGAATAGGTGTAGGTTCGATTCCTACTATGAACACCAGATTTGATTGATACTCGAACTTTTTATTCGATAGTAATAAACATTAACTAGAAGTACCTTCTAGTTTTTTTGTTATTTAAGAACGGAAGATATGAGTTTTTTATGAAAATAGAAGTGAAAGAATTAATAATGAGTTGCAAAGGGAATTTGATATGTAAGATAAATTATTTTAGTTTGATTCGTTAATAGATATTGCTTAATAATATTTATTTTTCTATTTGATAAAGTAATCAAAATATTATGTTAAAAATCATATAATATGTTATAATTGTCTTAAAATGGAGGGATTATAATGGAACTTAATTATCCTGTTAAATATGCTTTAATGCCTGTTAGAGAACAAGTGGGACGTGAATATGAAATTGTTATGTATATTGTTTCCAAATGTTATTTGATTAGTGAAAAGAAAATTTATAGTGGTGATGGCAAATGTTCTTGTTCATACGAAGTAGTATTTCCGATTATTATTGATGATGAGCGAAATATTTTTGTTTCTTTGCCACAGTATTCTGATAAGGAAGAGTGTGTAAATTCACTTATAGTAGATAGATTGTTTGATAATTTTATGGAAGCATCAAAGGTTGCTAGTAAAAAAAATCAAAAAATTTTAGATTCTCGTTTGGATGATGTTCCATATAAAAGTAGATATTTATTTCAAGAACAAGTAACTTTAGTGCGAAGAAAGTTTCAAGAATTGCAACAAAAATATCAAAGAATAGAGGAAATCAATGATTTAAGGAGTGATTTGGTTGTTTCTGGTAATGATTCTGAATTTAATAGACTTGTTAAAATGATGGTGGATAGTCCAACTGATTTTTATGATATGGTAGCAGAAGTTTTATCTGATGATGATATGGATAAGTTAAATGGTCATATTAGAAAGCATAATAGTCAAAGTGTTCAAGGTGCATATAAAAAAAATGATACTAATGATAAATTACATGCACAGGTTTCTAATGATAGGTTAATTGCTGTTACAAAACAGAAGATGTTAAGTAAAAAACGAAGTTAGTAGACATAGTTTAACATGAAAAAGTCAATTAATATGATGGCTTTTTTTCGTTAACTCTTTATAGAATTTTTGATATGTGGTAAACTATATATGAGGTTGGAATAATGAATGAAGTATTGTTAAATAAGATAAAATATTTGCTTAGTTTTAAATTTAATACAGAAGAAGACATGAAATATCTACCATTATTAGAAAAGATACTTTATGATTTTATTGTACAGATGGAAGAAAAATATAATACGCAAGTTTCAAAAAATGCTTATTATAATTTTTTGTTGAACAATTTGAATGGAAATATAAAATCAATAATTATTCCATCTGATACTTTTTTTTATCATCCACTTGGTTTTTTAGAACTTTCAACTAATTTGAAACCACTTTTAAAAAAATATAATATGATGGGAATAGAAACAACAGAAGAGTTAAAACAATCTATTTTGAAAAGGAACTATTATCATTCTTTATTACAAGTTGTTAAGACAACTAGAGAAAGTAGGGGAATAGTTTCTACTAATCCTAAATATATAGATAAGTATGAGGTAGTAGTAGGATGTAGAACATTGGAAAACTCTTGTATGTATACTTTAGAAAAAGCTTTTACAATGGCTCAATCTCTCTCTTTAACAGATTTAGTTAGATTATATAAAGTAAAGTCTAAAGTTGTTTATCCTGATGGTACTAGTCATTACCATTTTAATTATTATAAAGCTTTAGATTATGATAATTTAGATATAATGAATATTGCTAAAATGTTAGAAGTTGTTATTGGTGAAGAAGAATTGATGCATATTTCTGTCGTTGGTGATTTTGAATCGTTAGATAGATTTAATGAAAAATATGATGAGTTATTAGGTAATTTAAGATTTGATATGAATACTAAAGATCGAGAATATAATTGTTTAAAGTTTTTTTCTAAGTATATGACTTCTTTAATAGAAGAATCTAATAAAACAAGAAAAATAGAAATTGTTAAAGTGTTAAATAATTTAGTGTTTATGATGTATGATAAAAAGCTTACAGAAATGTTAAAAAGGCCTCTTGATAAGATGAAAATGAATAAGATTAGTAGAGATATAAAAATATTAGAAGAGGCAATGCTTTATAATGAGGAAGTAAAAGTTCATAATCAGATGGCCCATGTTCAGTTATTAAAATCAATAAAGGATAAGTTTAAAATTGCTATGATTAAGGGTGGAAATTCTAGTAAAAATATCAAAGAGTATACTATTTATAGTCGAGATAAGAAAAAAAATAGATCTGTTTTGTCTAGTTCCCTTCCAATTAATTTTAATAATAATATTGTTACTTTTGAAATTCATGAAATGAGTAAATATGATGATAATACCTTAATTAGATTTTCCACATTTGTATATAATAGTGATCTTAGAGAAAGGTATAATTATGAAAATTTGTATTTGGCTATTAAAGATATAAAATTACTTTATGATACTACTGATCTTGGTGTTGTTACGAAGGAATCGGAGAAGATTAGAAAACTCATAGCAGAAAGAATAGTTAATCCTCAAATAATGGAATTAATTCAAAATGAAAGAGCCTCTTTTTTAGGAGAATTTGTATATAATAGTGAGCAAGCAAAAGCGTATATTTTTAAAAATAGCAAAATTGTTGAAATGTTACTTGCTCGTGGTGGTAAATAATATTTTTAATATTAGATTAGATGTAGTGCTTGACAAAATATCTTAAATATGTTATAATTAGCATGTTTTTTAAAGGGGGAAAATATAATGAAAGTAAATATGGGGAATATTTATGCAGTTTTAGAATTTCTTGAAGCTGCAGGAGTAAAAGAGGAAGGATTAGAGCTTAAACAGTTTTCAAATGGAAAATGGTTATTAGAAAAGAAAGAAGAAAAAAATAATGGTGCTTTAACTTGCAAGGTTTCTGTTGATTTAGATAGTAAGCAAAATCATGTTTTGGTAAAAGAAGAAGTAGAGCATGAATTTAATCGTAAACCACTTTCTATTTTAGATACAACTAATTATAGTTCTAATGTTTTAAATATGCAGAGAGTAACTGATTTTCAAGTACAAGGTAATCAGTTAAATGTAGTTTCCGCAACAATAGAACAAAGTGGTAAGAAAGATACCTTAGGTAACGGAAATTTGGTGATAGTTCAGTTTAATTCTGTTTTTGATTTTAGAGATACAAGAAAAACAGTTTTAGCAGGGTCAACGCCAATTTTTGCGAATAAAACATATTCTGTTGCAGATGGTTATAATGTAGGTTCTGGTCTTTCTGAAGTTGGAGAAACTAGTAAAGGTGCAATTGAAAAAGTTAAATAGTTAAAAGCCTTGATATAAAGATTGATATGAACTCCGTTTCTTGGATAAGGGAAACGGAGTTTTTTTGTATGAGTAAATTAAGTTATAATGTATTTTTGAATTAAAAATACATTAGTAATAGAAATTTGAAAATTTTTTAAAGTATT